>NZ_PPRC01000017.1 GCF_002902565.1 Staphylococcus petrasii
AGCGACTCTGATTCAGACAGCGACTCTGATTCAGATAGCGACTCTGACTCTGATAGTGACTCTGATTCAGACAGCGACTCTGACTCAAATGCCAATAAAGATCATAACGACAAAGCAGGTAAAGCAAATGATAAAGAATTACCAGATACTGGTAATGATCTTTCAAATAATGGCACATTATTTGGTTCACTATTCGCCACACTTGGAGGATTATTCTTAATTGGTAAACGTCGTAAAAACAAAAATAATGAAGAAAAATAATAAGTAGACTTCATATTTACACAGTTAAATTTAAAACCAGGCCTTTCATGGCCTGGTTTTATTTTAAATACTATGATATAGATTGATAGAATAACTAAGAAGGAAACTATGGATTTTGAATATAAAAGAAAAATTATTAATAGAAATAAACAACAAAGCCAAAATTAATAATTATGATTGCAAAACAAAAACAAAATATTATTAAAAGATAAAGGTACTAAGATTACTTCTATTTTTTATTCAAAAATGTTTAGAACACATTCTGAATTATTAAATATGTTTAACAAAACGAACAAAAAAAGGTATGCAATCTTCAGCATTGGCATAAACTGTATTAGCTGCTGTAATGAATATTAATCAATTAGAAGCTATTGGGCTTATTGCATATAAACACTGTACATTACATATGTATCCTGAACATTATCCAATTGTAGGAGACAACTTACTTTCTTAGAAAAAACTAATCCAGTTATTCAAATATTGGTTAAAGTCTATGATGATATTGCTAATGTCTTTATCAAATTAGAAAAGAAGCAATAGATATTAAATCTTTTACAGTTGAATCTAATGACTACGATTTAAGTCAATTTGAACCAGGACAATATATTACAGTGGATGTTTCTAGTGAAAATCTACTATATAGAGCTAAACGTCATTACTCAATTGTTGATGAAGACAATACTCACTTAGTATCGGTAGGAAGCGCGATGTAACAGCTGATCATGAAGGTAAAGTATCTACAGTTTGACACGATAAATAAAAGAAGGTGGCATAATCCATTTATATGCTTCAGTTGATGGCTTTTCAATAGAAAATATAGACAAATATCAGCTAATTCAAGTAGTCAACAGAGAGAAAGAATGTCCATTTGCTAAAAGATTAAAAGAATATTTAAAAGACCAATCCAAAGTTTATATTTATGGTGGGACAGATTTCTTACAATCAATAATATACACATTAAAAAGTTTGAATTACGATATAAACAGTATTCACTTTGAAACATTCGTACCACGTCTTAGTGTACAAATTTAAAATATAAAGAAGGTTTGAAGATGAAATTGACCTCTAAATCTTTAAAATTTTTATTCTATATAGTAATTATGTTAGTTTCTATTTTTTACATCACATAAATCTTTGTTTAAAATATTCTTACAAGGAATATTAGTTTATAGTGTATCTGCATTAGGACTTAAGTATTTAACTTTAAAAAAATAGATAATATAATCTTCTAAAAAAGAAAAAGATAAACAATGACTTAAAAGTATTTATCCTTATATTACAGTTAACATAATCGATGATTATCAGAAGTTTGAGTCACTGTAAAAGGTGTATCAAGGGTTTATAAACCCTTGATACACCTTTTATATTCATTTTTAATTACCGAATAATCGTCTCCAAAAACTTTTTTTAGAATGAATTTCATTTATCATATCTTCTTTTTGATCATCTAATTTATCGTCTTTTGTCAATTCACTATTTTGTTGCTTATACTCGTTTTTATCTTTACTCGCATCACTGAACTGAGAAACTATTTTTTCTTCTTGGTTATCTGAATCGATCTCTATGGAATCCGTATTATCCCTTGTTTCTTGAACTTCAAAGTCCTGTCTCTTATTAGCAGAATAATTAAGTTGTCTTTCTTCTTCTAACTCAGACTCCAACCTTTGTATTTTTTTGTTACTTTCTAATGTTAATACTTGTTGATTTTCAAGTAATTTTGACCTTTCTTGCAATTCTTTCCTATAAAATTCTATTGTCTCTTCATGACGCTTTTCTTGTTTTTCCAGTTGTTTATTTAAAGTGTCTATTTGCTTTTCAAGCAGTTCAATTATTTGAACATTATGTTTAGATTCTTTGTGTGAATTATCCTTTTTAACTTTTTCTGAATTAGTGCTAGTATCTTCAAATCCATATTTTTTTTTATTATGAGTTACTCTTTGAATTATCTTTTCAACATCAATATCATTTTTAATAAATGAAGTATTATCCTTTTTTATCGTTTCTATGTTCAACCTTTTTATATTATTAAATATAGTTTGTTTACTAACTTCCAATTCTTTGCTTAATTCTTTTACACTCTTCATATCATCAACCCTTTATAAAAACTTCATCAACCCTTTACAGTAAATCTTATCATAAATGTTGTTATATCAGTATCTATCTATGACTTTAAAAACCCTTTACAAACTCTTTATGTTATTGTTATCAAGAGTTTGTAAAGGGTTTTTAATAAATCTATAATATCTTTTATGTGTTCTTCTTTAGTGATATAATGTTGATAATACGTTTAAGTCCCAACTACTGGTAATAGTTGGGACTCGGTAATAAAATGTTACAATACGTTAGCTATTTAATTTGATATATGTATTATATACAACAATATCGACAGTTTGCAAGTCAAAAAGTTATGTGGATTTGTAATGTTTTATTACCTCTATTCAAATTTAATTGGAAAGAGGTTTTTATTATGTCTCGTAAAAATATTAAAAATCAAGCTAGTCAAAATTTTTATATGCTACATAAGGCTTTATTTGTTAATGAAAAATATAAAAAATTAAGTGATAGTGCCAAAGTCACTTATGCAATTCTCAATGATAGAGTTAGTTTATCAATTAAAAATAATTGGATTGATGATAATGGGGATATATATTTCATTTTTACAAATGAAAGCCTCCAGAATATATTAGATAAAAGTAAAAATACAATTACAAAAATAAAAAAAGAACTTCAAGAAGTAGGATTACTTGAACAAATCCGTACAGGCTTTAATAGACCTAATAAATTATATTTACATGATATAGAAACAAATATTAGTGTAGAAAAAAATATTCAAAATTCATCTGAAACCTATGATAACAAGGAGTCCCAAAACTTGGGACTCCAGAATCCCGAATTTTGGGATTCCAGAATCTCAAAATTTGGGACTCCAGAATCCCAAATTTTAGACCCTAATGATACTGATTATAATGACACTGATTATATTAAGACTAATAGTAATGATACGTATGATATGAATGATAAGAAAACAACATATTCTAGTAATCATACAAATCATTCAAATCACTACTATTCAAAATTCAATGATGAAGCTTTAAAATTTCAATTACTTGAAGAACTACCACAAAGTATTCAAACTTATTTAAATAACTTTTCTGTATCTGAAATTAAACTTATTAAATCTGTGTTATTAAAAGCCAAAACATCCTTCAACAATTCTATTGATGCATATTATTTATTAGAAGATATGGAATTTGAAATTGTTAGTGTTCTTAAGCGTTTTAAAGCTACATTAATTCAAAAAAATGAAACCGTTGAAGCAATGCAAGGGTACTTAATGAAATCTCTTAAATCTGAATTTGCAGAAGTACATACGCTTAATAAACGACGTGATAATTTACCAATCACTTCTTTATTTAATCAATAATACAACTTAATAAGCCAACAATGATCCAATTAGAAAATATCTTTAATTAGATGTTCTCTTAACTGTAAGCGAACTTTATTTTCAATGAAATGTAATTAATTAAGTAAGTGGGACTAAAAGCGAAAAGTTTTAGTCCCATTTTTATAAACAATTATTATTCATTGTTACTACTATCAGCAATTTTTTCTTTTTAGTGGAACCCAAGTATTTGTAAGCATGATAAATTACTTCTTTTTAAATTTATTTGGCTTATTCGTATTAATGTATTTGGAATACATCTTTAACAATTCTTCTGTTTCATCTAGACTTAAATGTTCACATTCAAAATATTTTTCAAGTATTGCGCCTTTTCGAATAAGTCTATGCGCTCTTTCTTTTCGATCTAAATTTTTTAATCTATGTTTTCTTAATTCAGCTTTTTCAATTGCAGCATTTGTTTTTTTGAGATTTTTAAAATCATTCATCTTATCACTTACTATTCTGATTAATTTCGTTTTCTTTTAAATTTTCATTGTTCCTGTTACTGCCATTTTGTTCGATATCTTGATTAAATTCTTCAATGACTTTATCCATGATTTTATACAATTCATCACTAGAGTTAATCATATTTAAATCAAGTTTGTTTAAAAAATAACCACCAATTTTATGAGATAGTTGTGCTTCTTGTTTTTTCTTTTGTTCTTTCAGTTGTTCAATTTGTTGTTCTAATTGACTTAATTTTGCAATATCGGTTTGTTTGATTTTAGACATTAAAAAACTCCCTTAGTTTATCTATATAAAGCATATCATAATTCATTGGGTAAGTCGCACATTCATGGTATAATATAACCAGTTCTTAAGACACTGCCCATTTACATGCAAATTAGAAATTGGCATAAAAATGGGCAACCATACTGGTTGATCGTTATAGTTCCCACAGGGGTTTAAATTCAAAAAAGAGAGGAGTAAAATCATGGAGAAAGGTTACTTTATGTTGAGAGTGACTAACATTAATCGAGCAACTAAAAATATTGTTGCATCAGCGTCATATCGTTCTGATGAAGCATTATATAGTGAACGTACAGATGAAAAAATTAAGTTTAGAAATCATATAGTTAAACCTGAAAGCATGATTTTAACTCCTCAAAATGCACCCGAATGGACTAAAGATAGACAGCGTTTGTGGAATGAAGTTGATAAAGTTGAAAAGCATAATGCAAAAACAAATAACCCTAGATTAGCAAAAGAAGTCTTGTTAAGTTTGCCTAATGATTTTGATAGAGAAGTACAAACTGAATTAACAAAAGATTTTATAAAAAGTGAGTTTGTAGACAAAGGAATGGTTGCTGATATTTCGATTCATAGAGATGATATGAACAACCCACACGCCCATGTTTTACTTACTCAAAGACCTTTTAATTCAGATGGTACTTGGGGGAAAAAGACAAAAACGAGAACGCAATATGATGAAAATAGCAATGCGATTTTAAATAAAAATGGTAATAAAGTTAGAAAACAAGAACGTTTTGCCGACTTTGATTTCAAAGAAGTTCGTAAGCATTGGGAATTAAAATTAAATCAATACTCAGAACGTGAACAAAGCTTAAGACGATATGATAGTCGTTCTTTTGAAGCGCAAGGTTTAGAAAAAATCGCAGAAATTCCACTTACAAGAGAAGAATATAGATTAGAACAAAACGAAAAAAAACGCTGTGAAAAAGAGGGTATCGAGTACCAACCTGTTACTTATTATGGACAGAAAAATGAACAAATTAGAAGATATAATCGTGGCGAAGTATCACAATTATTTAGTGATAAAGAGAAAGAACAAGCACAAAATGAAATTAGATTATTTATTCAAAATGCTAACGATCAAGTAAGCAAAAATGAACAAAGTTATTCTATTTTATTTGATAGATATAAACATGATGTTGGCTATTCAGAGGCAAAAGAAACAATTAAAAATACGTTTGATAGTGCGTCTACTTTTGGTCGTAAAATTCAAAATGACTTACTCAAAAATGAAATTAAGAGAAGTCAATTAAAATTCTATGCAGATAATTATGATACTAATTATCAATTTAGAAGAGAAGTTGAAAATAAAGGATATAGTCAACAAGAGTTCATTAATACTGTTAAATCTAACTTTAAAGAGTTACTCAATGAAAAGAATAAATTAGAAAGTAGAGAAGAAAAACGTAAAGAAATTTATCAATCAGCTAAAGATGTTTACCTTACTGAAAGTGAGAAAAATAGTATAATTGTTCAGCAAATGTACCCTAATTCTCATAAACAATTTAGTAAAGATGAAAAAGCATTTATTGTTGAGGAGGCACAAAAAGGTAACATTATTAAAGCGTCTAATGTTCAATATCTATTTAAACAAAACAACAATATTCCTACTGATATATTGCTAGAAGATACTTATAAAAAAGCAAGTAAGGATATTTTCTTTAGTGAAAGACATCTTAAACACTTAAAAAAAGATAGCTTTGAATATAATGTTGAGTTGCAATTTATTAAGGAAAAAGAAAAAGAAATTGATAGTTATAGAGAACATATTGATGATGATTTAAGAATAGATATAGGCGATAAAAACTTTGAAAAAGTCAAAGACCAAACACCTAATGAGAAAGTTCAATTACTTATCAAACTTGAGAAATATAACAATGTCGATCAAAAAGAAGTTATCGAAAAACATATTAATCAAGTGGATAGAAATGATCATGACAATCATAATGAACATGAAAATGAACAATCTAATCATATTCATTTACCAACTATAAACGCTAGTGACTTCCTTATGTATTATGCGAATGAAACTGAAAAACAAAACAATATTAATCATAAGAAAAAGAAGAAGAAACAAGATAGAAATAACCAAATAAGAAGATAGCAGGCCGTTGAAATTATACAAAGTCCATTCTTTAGTAATAAGAAAATGAACCAATGTGATACATTAACTTTGGTTTAAAGAAAACATTTAAAATTCATGATTATATGCCAACCATTCGACTATTTTTTGAGTTTGTTAAAAGTTCCGTGGCTCAACGTCAATAAAGCAATTGGAATAAAGCACCTATGATTATTAAAAAAAATAAGTTATAATATATTCAAAAATATTTTTGAATGAGGTGTAATTATGATTCAGACTATTGTAACTGCTGCTGTTCTTTATATTGCGACAGCATTAGACTTATTAGTGATTTTATTAATGTTCTTTGCTAGAGCAAAGACTAGGAAAGAATATCGAGATATTTATATTGGTCAATATGTAGGATCTGTGGCATTGATTGTCATAAGTTTATTCTTTGCCTTTGTCTTAAATTATGTTCCTGAAAAATGGATATTAGGATTATTAGGGTTAATACCGATTTATTTAGGAATTAAAGTGGCTATTTATGGTGATAGTGACGGAGAAGAGAGAGCTAAAAAAGAATTGAATGAAAAAGGATTGTCTAAATTAGTTGGTACGATTGCAATTGTTACGATAGCAAGTTGTGGCGCTGATAATATTGGTTTATTTGTTCCCTATTTTGTGACATTAAGTGTTACTAATTTATTAATTACTTTGTTTGTCTTTTTAATTTTAATTTTCGTCTTGGTATTTACTGCACAAAAATTGGCTAATATTCCAGGAGTTGGAGAAATTGTTGAGAAATTTGGTCGTTGGATTATGGCTGTTATTTATATAGCTTTAGGTTTATTTATCATTATAGAAAATGACACTATTCAAACAATTTTAGGATTTATATTTTAATTTAGGGTGTGATTTTATATGAACTATAAAAATGCTTGTGATGTGATCTGTGTACATGAGGATAAAGTTAACAATGCCTTAAGTTTTTTAGAAGATGATAAATCTAAGAAATTACTTAACATTTTAGAAAAGATTTGTGATGAGAAGAAATTGAAAATTATATTATCTTTGATTAAAGAAGATGAGTTGTGTGTTTGTGATATTTCTTTGATATTGAAAATGAGTGTTGCTTCAACTTCACATCATTTAAGACTTTTATATAAAAATGATGTACTTGATTTTTATAAAAAGGGAAAGATGGCATATTATTTTATTAAAGACGATGAAATAAGAGAGTTTTTCTCTAAAAATCAGAAGGGTTTTTGAAACGAGTGAAACGAGTTTCTTCTTGAACTTTGGTTTAAAGAAAATATTATTAAACACCGACACGTCGGTGTTTTAGTGTTCATGTGAATATTAAAAAATAATGGAGTGATAACACATGAACACATTCGTTTTCGGCGTGATTTTAAAGAGATTAGAAGAAAAAGGACTTAATGTACACGAAGTATTCAATATGAGCGATAAACAGGCTAAAAAAGACTTATTTGATGATTTATACCATTATGTCCGCTATACAAAGCCATGCGGTGCAGAATTAACGAATGTATTATACTTGACCGCGTACTATGGTACGCGGTTTATTATTATTTAGAGGTGAACTATGTGAGTTATCGTATTACTGCATTTGCAGAAAAATGTGGGGTAAATAAAGAGACGATTAGATATTACGAACAAAAAAATTTATTACAAGAACCTTCCCGAACGAAAGCTGGTTATCGGATATATTCAGATGATGATGTTAAGCGTGTATGGTTTATTAAACGGATGCAAGAGCTTGGTTTTTCTTTAAGTGAAATCCACAAGTTGCTTGGTGTTGTAGATAAGGATGATGTGCGGTGTTCGGATATGTATGAGTTCGTTTCTCAAAAAGTTGATGAAGTACAACAACAAATTAGAGATTTAATGCGTGTTGAGAATATGTTGAATGATTTAAAAGAATGTTGTCCGAATGAAGAATATTTATATTCTTGCCCTATTATTGAGAAAATGTTTGAGGGTTAAAATCAACTTTTTAGCAGGTGATGTAAATTGACTGTACAAAAGCGAAAAAATGTAAAGGATAATGATAAATTATTGTTTTTAGGAATACCAGCATTGTTGGTTCTATGTTGCGCTTTACCAATCCTTTTAATTGCAATTGGATTGAGTTCTATGGGTGCTTTCTTAATAGGAAAACAAGTTTGGATATTTGGTTCTGTTTTGTTAATTGTCGGACTGATTATGTTGGTAAAAAGAAGAGGTAGTCGTAATACATGTCAGTCGGATTGTTGCCATTATAAATTCAGTGAAACAGAAGAAAAAGGGGGGGAGTGATTTGAAATCAATATTGTTCTTTAAAAGATTTTATTATCAGCTCTCATTATTGTAAGCCTCTCAGCATGTGGAATATCCAATGGAACCAACATTGTTATTTTAATTTCAGGAATTTATATTTCTTATTATTGGGGGATTGGTCCGGGTGGCATATTTCGATAATTAAAAGGAGTGTTAAAAAATGACTAAGAAAATCAGTATGAAAGTTAGTGGCATGACTTGTATGGGTTGTGAAGAACATGTAGCAGTTGCACTTGAAAATATTGGTGCCAAGAATGTAGAAGCTAGTTTTCGTCACGGTGAAGTATTATTTGAATTACCCGATGATATTGGGATTGAAAGTGCAAAAAAGGCTATTGATGAGGCGAAATATCAACCTGGAGAAATAGAAGAAATATCATCACAAGAAAATGTGGTGTTAGGTAATGAAGGCGATTATGACTTACTTATCATTGGTTCCGGTGGTTCGGCTTTTTCAGCTGCGATCAAAGCGATTGAATACGGGGCAAAAGTAGCCATGATTGAGCGTGGAACCGTTGGCGGAACATGTGTAAACATTGGCTGTGTTCCATCAAAAACACTTCTTAGGGCTGGAGAAATTAATCATTTAGCAAAAGTAAATCCATTTACGGGATTACAAACATCTGCTGGAGAAGTGGAATTAGCACCCTTAATCAAGCAAAAAGATGAATTAGTGAGTGAGCTTCGCAATCAAAAATATGTGGATCTAATTGATGAATATGGAATTGACTTAATTGTAGGTGAAGCAAAATTTACTGATGAACAGACGGTTGAAGTCAATGGAGAGAAACTTTCCGCAAAACGCTTTTTAATTGCAACGGGTGCATCTCCTTCTCTCCCGCCGATTTCAGGACTTGAAGAAGTGGAGTATTTAACAAGTACAACGCTCCTTGAAATAAAAAAGGTACCTAAACGATTAACGGTGATCGGTTCAGGATATATCGGAATGGAGCTTGGCCAATTGTTTCATAACTTAGGTTCAGAAGTAACGCTTATGCAAAGAAGTGAGCGACTGTTAAAAGAGTATGACCCAGAGATTTCTGAAGTAGTAGAAAAAGCTTTAATTGAACAAGGAATAAACCTTGTAAAAGGGGCAACTTTTGAGCGTGTAGAACAATCTGGAGAGATAAAGAAGGTTCATGTTACAGTAGATGGCAAGAAAAAAGTGATTGAATCAGAGCAGCTGTTTGTTGCAACAGGAAGAAAACCAAATACGGATACGTTGAATTTAAATGCAGCTGGGGTTAAAGTCGGAAAACGAAAAGAAATACTGATAAATGATTATGCTAGAACAAGTAACGAAAAGATTTATGCGGCAGGAGATGTTACATTAGGGCCTCAATTTGTCTATCTAGCAGCATATGAAGGTGGAATTGTTGCCGATAATGCAATCGGTGGATTA
Source organism: Staphylococcus petrasii (assembly GCF_002902565.1). Lineage (GTDB taxonomy): Bacteria > Bacillota > Bacilli > Staphylococcales > Staphylococcaceae > Staphylococcus > Staphylococcus petrasii. The sequence goes on from NZ_PPRC01000017.1 coordinate 10,264, forward strand.
AATAAAAAACTAGATTTATCAGTGGTTCCCGGCGTGACATTTACAAATCCAGGGGTAGCAACAGTAGGCTTAACAGAAGAACAAGCAAAAGAAAAAGGCTATGAGGTCAAAACCTCCGTATTGCCTTTAGATGCTGTTCCAAGAGCTATAGTAAATCATGAAACAACAGGTGTTTTTAAGCTTATTGCTGATTCGAAAACATTGAAAATGTTAGGGGTTCATGTTGTATCTGAAAATGCAGGTGAAGTGATTTATGCAGCGACTTTAGCCGTTAAGTTTGGTTTAACCGTAGATGATTTAAAAGAAATCCTTGCACCATATTTAACAATGGCAGAAGGATTAAAATTAGCTGCACTTACATTTGATAAAGATGTATCAAAATTATCTTGTTGTGCAGGGTAAGCTCTTATTTATAGTAGCTTAACTATGTGAAGAAAATACACTCAAACTATCCGGTGGCTATAATTGAGAAAGCCAATCTAAAAAAGTCGGTTCCTTAGCGTACAGGAATTCGACTTTTTTAGGTTGAAATTCCCTTAACGTACAAAATTTCCGAAATGTTGGCGGTACCCCTAAATCAATTGTTAATTAGTAATAACTATAATAAATTAGTTTAAAGGAGCATACATAAGAAATGAATCCATGTTTAAGATTTAAAGATTTTAAAGAAGACTGGAAATATGACTTATTTAACGAACTAGTTACAAATAAAAGTAAAAAATTTAATCCACAAATAGAAGATCCTACAAAGGATATAGAATTAGATAGCATCGAGCAAAATACAGGTCGCATTCTTAATACATACATGTCGAATCAGTTCACAAGTCAAAAAAATAGCTTTAATAAAGGAAATGTCTTGTATAGTAAACTAAGACCTTATTTAAATAAATACTATTATTCACAAATAGATGGAGTATGTTCATCAGAAATATGGGTGCTAAATACGTTAAATAAAAAGAGTCTATCTAATAAATTTCTTTACTATTTTATACAAACAAATAGATTTAGTAGTGTAGCTAATAAGTCAGTCGGCTCAAAAATGCCACGTGCTGATTGGGAGTTAGTTAAAAATATTAGATTATATAAAGGTTCAATTGAGGAACAAGAAAAAATTGGTGATTTCTTTAGCAAACTCGACCGCCAAATTGAGTTAGAAGAAGAGAAACTTGAACTTTTAGAGCAACAAAAGCGCGGGTATATGCAAAAGATTTTTTCACAACAATTGAAATTTAAGGATGAAAATGGAAATGATTATCCTGATTGGGAAGAAACAACTTTAAAGAACATAACAAATTATATTAGTTCTAAAAAAAGTTCTAATCAGTACAATGAAAGCAACAACTCTAAAGGTTATCCAGTATATGACGCAATTCAAGAAATTGGAAAAGATTTACAATATGATATGGAAGAACCATATATTTCTATTCTAAAAGACGGGGCTGGAGCTGGACGGTTAAATTTAAGAGCTGGTAAGTCATCAGTAATAGGCACTATGGGGTATATACAAGCAAATAATGTAGATATTCAATTTTTATATTATCGAATGAAATTACTTAACTTTAGAAAGTTTATTATTGGTAGCACTATACCACATTTATATTACAAAGATTATTCTAAAGAAAAAATACTAATACCAACAAGCAACGATGAACAAAAGAAGATTGGTCATTTTATATTAAACATCGATAAACTGATAGATAATAAAACTTTAAAATTAGATTATTTAAAACAACGTAAACAAGGCTTACTACAAAGAATGTTTATCTAATACTGATAAAGTCCTATTATGTAAAGACTTAAAAATATAAGATACTAAAAAATTTTTTGAAACATGATTTTAACCGTTACGACATTTTGCAAATGTCGTGGAACTCAAAAAAGAGGTGACTGCAAATAGTCACCTCTTTTTTTACGTTTAATCTTCAAACTCTAAAGGTTGTACATACATTCTTATATAATAATCCTCAAGCTCATACAAAACATTCATAGCATTTAAATAATCATAGCCTTTAACACCACGTTTTTGTATAGACTTCCATTGTTGTAAGCAATCTATACCATACACATCTTTAATTAAATCCACATAATCCTTACGACCAAAGCCCCTTAGGTTATTTTCTGCGAAAAAAATAAGTGGCTAATTGCTAGCCACTAAGTTCAAATTCATAAATACTAAATAATAAAGTTCTTTCGTCACCTGTTTGTATTTGAGTTATAAATTATAGATGCTAACCCTAAAATGACAACAAAAGCTACCAATAAATATACTAAGAAATTATCAGTTTGAATATAAAATTTAAATAGTAAAAATGCTAAAAGTGCAACTATAAAATAAACAGGAATAAAAGATTTCTTCCAAAATATTGAATCTTTCATATAATCAACTCCTTAAATAGGAATTAAATTGACTAGAAGCATGAAGCCGCAGCACCAGTTGCTGCTCCGGATACGCCTCCAATAACAGCACCAGCTGCTGTACCTAAAGCAGGAACTACTGAACCAGCACTAGCTCCACCTAAACCACCAGTTCCTGCACCACCGGCTGTGCCTAGTGCACATTTACCCCAATTAGTCTTTCTTTCTTGAGATGATTTAATTACTTGTACATCAAATCCATCTCCAGATTTTTTATATGCTAGTACAACCTCATTACCATTTTTATCAGTAGCATTTGTAGGCATTTGCTTTGTTTCTTTACCATCAGATAAAGTTAATTCGCCGTTTGAACTAACTGTACCCTTTATATTTTTATTGACTGATAAATGTAGTGTGCTTTCATTTTTTTGACTTAATTTGCCTATACCTTCTTGCTTTTCTGCTGCATGCGTTTGATTATGATCAGAAATTACAAATGGAGCAGCCACAGAACCTGTTACAATCGCAGTACTTAAAATTACTTTTGATAGAATGTTATGTTTCATAACTGAGACTCCTTTTAATTTATTTAATTAATTTTAGATTATCAAATTATTACGTAAATATAGTGAATATTTCTTAAATGTTATATCATAGTTCCAAACTGTATTTAATTTATTTTCAATTTCCAAAACATTTTCAAGAAGAATGTATGAGTTATACAAAGTGACTACCCATAATCTTTTATTATGTAAATAATACAAAAAACGCATAAAAAACAGTATAGAAAGAAAATTCTGACATTTTACATATTACACAAAATATAACAAAAAAACAAAAACCCTTTATTTGTGCCAAAAATACTTGTCACAGCTATACCCGTTGAGAGAGAAGAAGTTTAAAAGACTGTGCCAAAAATGAGCAATTTTTTTAAATCCTTATTTTCATAACCAAATCATTTTGCATATATATACTAATATATACAAACCCCCTTTCCCGTAAGTGTAATAATACACCAATACAATGGTACCAGTCTTTTATGTAAAGTTTTATTTTATGGTAAAATTATTGGAAAATTGGAAAACTCTTGGGAGAGTAGGTACCAATAGTTATTTTAAAATACCTATAATTTTTGTGAAAGCGCTTACAAATACTGATATTGTAGTCTTTTGCCAAAAATCCATAATATTTGGCACAGATGGAACAAAGTAAAGGACTTCACAAATTTATGTGAAGTCCTTTACTAGTTCATTGGCTTTATTAATATAATATTGTTTGTTAATTATTGATTGATTTAAATTTTGTATGCTTTTTATATCATTGCATATTGTATATATTTCATTTGGTGGTACATTTGGTGCTTTTTTTAAGCCTTTTTTTGATTTTTCAGTGCTAGTGAGACCAGATACACCCTTGTTGGTTGCTATAATTCGGTTAACACGTTGATACGTTTGTCCATTTTCATCTCTTAGCACACTATTATTACTAACTTTAACCATTTGAGCAAAATCCCATTTATTGGTGTTATTATTTATTGTTTGTTCCACTGGTATATCGTATATTAATTGGTTTACCACTGCATTTGTTATTGCTTTTGGGTATACTTGTGTATTACGATAATTAAAATTACTTAAATTGCCTCTTCTTTTAATTGTGCCATCTTCTTTTTGTAATACTGCATAATTTGTCGTTGAAATTGCGACTCGTTTGTATTTTTCTTCTTCTAAATCAAGATTAAATAATAGTTTGATCTTATTAATGACATTTTGTGAATTAAAGTTTCCCGTGCAATAAATACCATCAGTATTCACCGCAATTACACGTGCTCCCTCTTTTGTCGCTAGTTCTACCATTTTAAGTAAAACTGCTTGTCCTATAAGTCTTAACGATAGTATTGTGTTTGGAACGTGTAATGGACTAAATGCTGCGTCCATTCGACCTGTTACAGTGTTTAATACTAGTTTTAATGCTTTTTCACGTTTTGGATTTGATTTATTATGTTTTAGTGTTGGTTTAAATACAACAAATATATGTATAATTAGAAATGAAAAAAATAATATTATTATTTTATTGTTCACATTATATAGTTTAAGAATACAAAAAATACAAGATAAATAATATGAGGTGTTGCTATGGTTACAAAAAAACAACATTACTATCCAAGATGTCTTTTAAAACATTTTGCTAACGATGACAAAAAAGTCTTTGTATATATAAGAAAAGGTGATAAAAAAGCGTACATGAATTATGAAAAAATATGCGCCTCAAATTACACCTATGAAAGTGATAATCAAGTTGATAATGTTTTAGAACATAAATTAGGAAAGTATGAATCAAAAATAGAACCTATCATCGATGATATTATAAAAAACTGTATGACAAATAAACTTTCAGTATCAGAAGAAGACCAACAAGAATTATTTCAATATTTATGGTTACAATATTTACGTACAGATGCTGGAAGAATTCTTTTTGTTAATTTATTTGAAAATATGTTTTCTTATGAACCAAGAAAAGAACCACTTGATTTAAAAGAAATAGAGAAAAAAGAAAATAAAGAAAAAATAAATAGGTTCAATAAGGTTTTTAAACAAGGGAATAAACTAGAAAGAATATTAAAAAATTTTAGAAAAACTAATAATATGAATTTTCATATAGCAATAAGTATGGAGAATTTATTAACAAGTGATAATCCAGTAATTGGAACTGATAATTGGAAACAAATAATGTTACCTATTGCACCAAGAATTTGTATAGTATTTCAACACGATAGCATAAACAGTTCAAAAGGTTTACAAGTAATATTAACATCTAATAAAACAAGATATTTAAATGAGGCTACAATTAATACTGGAAACTATTATATAATTTCAAACGAAGATTTTAGTGACAAACAACTAGAATATATAGACAATCGTTTTAATAATAAAAACTGGAGATGGAGCTATCCGCATGTAAATAACCTAAATGTACTGAATAAAAAAAATAACCTTGATCATTAATATTTAGCATAATTATCTTTTTTTCTTATTTTTTTGACACGAGTTTCTTTATATACTGATAATTAATATATTTCTATTAGACAGTATTATATAGTGAAGTGTATTTTATTTAATTGTTCTATAAACAGTCGAAGTACTGACACCTACTTTTTTAGCAATTTCAGAAACTGTAAGGTTTTTTTCTCTGTATAACTCTTTAATTTGGTTTTTGACCTCATTAGATATTGAAGGTCTTCCTCCATTACGGCCTCTAGCTCTTGTGGTTTTTAATCCTAGTTTTGTTCGTTCGCTTGCTAAGGTGGATTCATTTTCATTAATAGCATACAAAATAGAATAAAACATATCTTTAGTATTTTCATCACTAGTAGATATCTTCATATCTACTATATCTAATTTAATATTTTTCGTTAGTAACCATTGAGAAAAAAGAACAAATTCTTTAGGTGTTTTACCTAAATGTTGGAGATTATTGACGACTAGTGTGTCACCCTTCTTTAAAAAATTTAAACAGTTACTTAATTCATCAAGTTCTTCGATATTTTTATCTTCACTTTCAATAAATATACAATTACAGCCATAACTTCTAAGTTTAAGTAACTGTAAATCGATTGATTCACTTTTAGGTAGATGACGAATATAACCAATTTTAGACATTAAATTATCTCCTTTAGGATATATTAAAATTTGAAGTTATCTATATTTTACTAAAATCAAGTTTATTATTCTTGCTTTTTGATATTTATATAGACGTAAAATGACTTATCGGAAGTTAACTATTATCGCATATTAAGAGATGATATAATATACAGGTCGCCTATCTCTCAGGCGTCAATTAAGACGCAGAGAGGAGGTGTAATTATGCTTGATAACTTTGTTCACATCATGACCACAGCAGCGAGTGGTTGTATCGTCGCATTATTTGCGCATTGGCTACGCAATCGCAACGATAAGAAAAAATAGGCGACTATAGCCACACCTAAAAAATCCCCTCACTATCGGAAGTAGTGAGGGGATTGGTGTATTATACTTGATAACTTTGTTAAGTAAATTATAACACTGGTTAGTAGAAGAATGCAAAATAGTTTATTGATTACTAATCTAAAAGTTATCAGTTTGGAAAAGAAGTTGAAAGCAAATGGTATAGTCAACAAGAGCTTGTTAATACTGCTGAAACTAACTATAAAGCAATTACTCAATGAAAAGAATACGTTAGAAAAAAGAGGAGAAAAGTGTAATGAAATTTATCAATTAGTTAAAGAGAGAACATTTAAAAAAGCTGTTGTTTGTATAGGCTTAATGGTAATTTGTGGATTTGGATAGTCATCGTGGTTAATATAATAGGTTAAAAGACTTAAAAAATAAAGAACCACTAACATTATTGCTAGTGATTCTTTATAAATACACAAGATTTATTAAATTAATTTTATTTATTTGTAGCTACAGTTTTCACCGTCAGTCCAACCACATTTTACACCGTTCCAAAATCCTCCGATGTCTTCTTTAGACCACCAACCGCCATTGATTGTTTCTAATTCCTTTACATCTAATTCTCTCATAATGTAGTCCTCCTTCAAGTCTATTTATAACTATCGTAGTACATTGTAAATTTAATTATATTTATTAACCTTGTTTGAATGGTAAGAAAGGAGAGATAGTTTCGCCAATATCTTTAATAAAGTTTTTAGTTTCTCTTGCAAAGTTACCTGTTTTTTCACCGTTACGTCTCGCGTCGTTTACTTCGCCACCGTTGATTGCTTTAAGTTCAGTAATATTTAATGATTTCATCGAAAGTTTCCTCCTTTGAATTATTAAATCTTACAGTATATAACTTAGCATTTGAACGTAAAAAAACTGTAAATAGACAATTAAGTGAGTATCTTTTTTAATTGATTTTTTTAATAACTTAAATCTATTTAATAAATAGCGTATATTAATATAAAATTAGCCTATTTTCATTTGAAGTTGCCATAAATTTTTATATACACCATTTAAACGAATTAACTTTTCATGTGTACCATTTTCAGCAACTTGACCCTCATTTAAAACATAGATATTATCAGCATTTTTTATAGTGCTTAACTTATGTGAAATAATAATTACGGTTTTACCCTGTTGAGTTAGTAAGTCAATATGCTCCATAATTTTGTATTCAGTTAAACTATCTAAAGCACTTGTAGCTTCATCGAAAATATATATATCAGGATCTTTTAAAAATGTACGTGCTAAAGATAAACGTTGTGCTTGTCCACCCGATAAATTAGCTCCTTCTTTTTCTAACATAGTATTAAACTGATCGGGGAATTTCTGTATGAAATCTAGTGATTCTGCTAATTGACAAGCCTTAACGATATCTTCATCACTTTTGTATTTATTGCTACCATGTAAAAGATTGTTTTTAATTGTATCAGCAAAAAGGAATGTGTTTTGTGAAACATATCCTATATTCTTACGTAAGTCGGAAAGATCAATATCACCAATACTATAGTTGTCAATCATAATATTACCTTCTGAAGCAGTGTAATAGCGATTGAGTAACTTACCTATGGTTGATTTACCACTACCACTTTCACCAACAATAGCAACCTTTTGCCCTTTTTTAATATTTAAATTAATGTCTTTCAATACCACACTTCGAAAGCCATACTGAAAGTCTACATTTTCAAAGCGGATATTGTTTTTAAAAGTATAAGGTTGTTCAGAAGTATATAATTCATTTTCGGTCTCTAAATCAGTTATTTCAGCAATACGACGTGCTGCAACAAATGATGATTGCAGTGTCGGTTGGATATTTATGAGACGTTCAATAGGATCAAGGTAATAAATAGTTAAAGCATTAAAAGCTAATAAACTACCTAACGTCATACTATCTGTCATGACTAAGTAACTACCAAGCCACAATATAACAAGACTGATAGTTAATTTTAAAAAGTTGTTAACCGTTAATTGTATATTAGAAAATTTACCCAGTTTTAATAAGTTTTCAATAATACCGTTAAATTTAGTAGTACCTATGTAGTAACGATCGTCTTCAGATTGATAACTTTTAATCGTGTTACTACCATCAAAAGATTCTATTAAATATGAACTTAATTCAGCATCCTTTTCAGCTACCTTTTGATTATATTTTTCAAAAGGCTTACGTAAAGTATAACTACAAATAATAAAACAAGGTATAAAAATAATTGTTATCAGTAGTAACAAAGGACTTTGCATATAAAGTAATATAGCACCGATAATAATCATGAAAGTATCAACTAACAACGTTATCGTTGAAGAGGATAAAGCTTCACGAATTTTAGATGTATCCATGAAACGTTGTAGAATTTCGCCAGATCTACGTGTATCAAAAAAGTTCATCGGAAGATGTAAAACATGATAAAAATAATCTTTCATTAAATTAACATCGATTTTCAAACTTAAATGTAAAATAAGTTGAAACCTTAAATAGTTAATGAGTGTATTGATTATGTATAAGAGTAAAATACCGAAACTAATAATGTGTAAATTTTTAAGAACATTGGATGGAATAATATGATCGGTTAATAGTTTAAAATATAGAGCTCCGACAATACCAACAACATTAATAAATAGTGAGATAAAAGCAATAAATAATAACTTACCATAATTATTTTTAAATATATCAATAAAAATATTAAGATATGAGGGCGATTCGTTATTAGTAGTAAAATCATCTGTTTTATTAATTAATATAGCAATATTGGTCCAATATTTTCCAAATTCAGTACTTGATAACTTATATTTACCTTTAGCAGGATCGACAATATAAAGCGTGTTATTTTTTATTTTTTCAATAATAATATAGTGATCATAACCTTGTTGATTAATAATATGTACCATAATTGGCAATTGTGCTTGTTTTAAATCATCAAAGGAATCAGCTTTTACGCCAGTTAACTCAATACCAATCTTTTTACCTGCTTGTACGAGACCATATAAATTTGTACCTAATTTATCTGTCTTAGCATATTCGCGCAAACGTGGGATAGATACACGCTTACCATAAAACTGTGAAATCATGGCAAGGCAAGTAGGACCACAATCCTTTTCATCGTATTGTCTTATAAATTTTATAGTCATCATAATGAGTCCTTTCAATAAAATTTAACTCTATTTTAATAAGTATAAATAGTTAGTATTAAACATAAGTTAAATAATCTTTTTGATAATGTTAAAAGCACTAAAAAGTAAAAAAATTTGCCTATATGTCTACTTGTGGTACACCCTAATCATACAAAATAAGTTATTGAATTTATAGTAACTCAAACGTATGATTAGGGTGTATATTAATTATGGAGTGAAGATGAATGATTATAGGTTATGCAAGAGTGTCTTCGATAGATCAGAATCTAGAGAGACAGCTAGATAATTTGAAAACATTTGGCGTAGAGAAAATATTTACAGAGAAACAATCGGGAAAGTCAGTAGAAAATAGACCCGTATTTCAAGAAGCACTTAACTTTGTGAGAATGGGCGATAGATTTGTAGTAGAATCGATTGATCGCTTAGGTCGTAATTATGATGAAGTGATTCATACCGTTAATTATTTAAAGGATAAAGAAGTTCAATTGATGATTACTAGTTTACCTATGATGAATGAAGTCATTGGCAATCCATTATTAGATAAATTTATGAAAGATCTAATCATTCAAATATTAGCAATGATTTCAGAACAAGAACGAAATGAAAGTAAACGTAGACAAGCACAAGGTATTAAAGTTGCGAAAGAAAAAGGTGTATATAAAGGACGACCTTTATTATACTCTCCCAACGCTAAAGATCCACAAAAACGTATTATCTATCATCGTGTCGTAGAAATGTTAGAAGAAGGCCAAGGCATTAGTAAAATTGCGAAAGAAGTGAATATAACAAGACAAACGATTTATAGAATAAAAAGAGACACTTTTTAATATAATAGTACCAATTAAATACACATACTAAGAGAAATAATATAGAAACAGAAATATTAAATGGTTGTTATAAATTTTTAAAAGTTACATTTAAATAGCAGTGATGAAAAGTAAGCTGATAGAGAAGAAGGATATAATTTCCTTAGTATCGAAAAGGAAAAGCTCTTTAGCCTTGAATACAAAACATTAGAAGTAACTTAGTGGATTAAATGTATTTTTTTACTATAAAAAATAAAATACATTGTACTAAATGCTAAAATACATTAAGCTATTAGTAGTATATATATATATATTACTCAAAGAAAGATTATTAATTTATTCATTAGGAGGTAAATTGTGAGTAAAAGAAAACAAGGACCCATTAACAAAAAAGTAGATTTTTTATCAAACAAATTAAACAAATACTCAATTAGAAAATTTACTGCAGGAACAGCATCTATATTAGTAGGGGCTACGTTGATTTTTGGTGCCGATTATGAAGCGCAGGCTGCTGAAAATACTGCAGACGCTCCCAATGGAACTATAGATAGTGATTCAGCTAGTGAACTTTCCTCAACAGAAACATCAACAACAGACGAACCTTCAACACAACAAGATTCTAAAGCAGATACATCAACGACACAAAGTACAACAGAACAACCAACAGAAGAGTCATCTTC
>NZ_PPRC01000018.1 GCF_002902565.1 Staphylococcus petrasii
TGTAATAGCATAATCTTAGATGATAACTAAACGCAATAAAATTTGAACGTTTTACATAAAAATAAGACTGATGACCTATGCTCATCAGTCTTTTAGAATATATTCAACTTTAACTAAACTCAAATTCATGGAATGTAATTGATTCATTTTACATGAAATAAAGTATAGCAATTAAATGTAAAAATGAAGCTATAACAATAAATATATGCCAAATCATGTGAAAATATGGACGATTCTTTTGAGCGTAAAACCACGCCCCAATTGTATAGGCAATCCCACCAAGTACAATAAATAATAAAAAGAGCCATGATGTACGCATAATAATGATTGGTAAAAATATGATGCCAACCCATCCCATTACTAAATACACGATTAGACTAAGTTTTTGATTAACTCTAACGGAAATAGATTTATATAATATGCCCCATATCGTAGTGCCCCATAATAATAGAAATACGAGCCATCCTATCCAACCACCTACTACAGTTAAAAGTACTGGCGTATAAGTTCCTGCAATCGCTACATAAATCATACTATGATCAATAATTCTCAATATGTATTTATGTGCTGTATAGTTTTGCATGGAATGGTAAATAGTTGAAGAGATAAACATCATAAATATACTAATCACATATATCGAAACACTAACTGAGCTTAATGTGCCATGTTCGTTATAACTATGTACCGCTGCATATGGCAATATAAATAACGTTAATAAAGCAGCAGCCCCATGAGAAGCTGCATTACCTATTTCTTCTCCAAAAGATAGAGGAATGATGTCTTTAAATGATTCAACAACAGTATCTTTTGTACTCTTAGATGTTTTAGACATCCGCTTCCACCATCCTTACTAAATCAAATTCATTCGTTCTAAATCAGCAGTTGCTGTTTCAACACTATCTTTACCTTCTTTATTTTTTAAAGGTGAAAATTCTTCATCACGAGGAACTTGTAGTGTTATGAAATCTTTAGCATATCTGAAAATATCAAAGTAAAATAACTCAAATTTTAATGTAGGTTGTTCAATTACACCAAAATCATCATCTAATTGTTTTAATTTTTTAATAGCTAAGTGATATGGTAAATCCTTATTTACCGCTTCTTTGATAAACGATAATTTAAATGCATGAATACCAATATTAGCGTTATCAAATGTATTAGCTACTTCTTCATCTAACTCAGAGTATTCTAATACAGTATCTTTACTATCTTTATTGACTAATCGTCCTACACTTTCTCCATCCTTAGGCTGTATTGATTTAGATGTCACATCTTTATCATTTACAACCGTATAACCCGCAAATAATGGATCTAGCACTTTTACTAAGACGTTATCAATATTATTTAAGAAGATAAACTTAACGCCATCTGATTTCATTTTATCTAAATAGCCTTGTTTCTCTAGAGACTTGAATACGCCACCATTACCATTCGGTGTTTCCATGATATATCCTTGTTCATTAAGTACAAGACGTCCTTCTTCACTTAGTGCCACGATATTATCTTGTTTGAAAAAGTGAATATTATCTGGATTATATCCAAAATAATTATGTTCTTTGAAATATGATAAAGTTTCATCATGATTGATGTCACTAGTCATGATATACCAATTTAATAAATGACCAGTTTCTTGTTTTAAATGCAATAATTGTCTAGCTTGAAGTTCAAATAAGCTTACACCTTTAATTTCGAAAGAACCTTTAGGCCCTTTATATCCTAAGCGCGTGCCTTGACCGCCAGCCATTAATAGTACTGCAAACTCACCATTTCTAATTGCTTCAATACCTTTACGTTCGTATTTTTCACGTTCTTGTTCTGTTAATTCTGCTTTACGCATAAATTCAACTTCTGACACTGATGAAACATCAGAAATCGTTTTACGATTAACATAAAGATCTTGATAAAGGTTTTGAATAAATTCTAAATCTAATGATTCAACTTTGTTTTCTAATTGTTCTTTTTCATTATTACTCATTAACTTTTCATATTCACTTAAGTGTTCCTGATTATATTTCTCTAATTTACTTTGGTCTAACATCTTAACTCTCCTTATAGGCAATTCAATGATTTTAGATTTTAAACAAGTTTGGTAAATATTTAAAATACTCGATAAAACTTAACCCTGTTAGTCATCCTAACCAAATGTTTAATAATATAGGCGTTATTAATTAAACTATCTTATCACTATATTTTAATTACCCTAAAAATGAGTGGCTAATATGCTTCAAGATATCATTTAGAAACGTTTGAAAGAATATGTATAGTGATCCAATACTCAAAGCGGTTGCTAATGATGCATCTAAAAGCCCACCCGTCTTAAAAGTAAAAGGGAATTTAATAGTTAAAGGAATAGGATAAAGTAATTTAACTCCTCTAGGTGTTAACATATCAAGTATAACATGAGATGCTATTGCACCGATAATCGAAACTAAATAGTATGGGGGAGTTTGTATTAGAATAAGTAAAAAGCCTATCATTCCCATAAATAATAAAGAATGCGTAAAGGTTCGATGGCCAAAGATGAGATTTACAAAAAAGCTCAATAGTTTAAATTGTCTCCCTATCTTACTTCTAGTATGGCATATATCAGGAAATAAACTTGAAACTATTGCTAAGCATATGACTGTAACAGTTGAAAAAAGATCGGTTTGAAAATGTTCAGTTGTTAATGCACCTACTAATAAACCAGCAGACATATGTGTTTTACCTGTCATGTATCTTCTCCTTTATTAACGATATTTTAACATAAACTCAACAAAAATACGAACATATTTTCGGGGTTAGCTTATAGTGTGACACAAATAACAAAAAGTATCACATAATACTTGAAAACGATTACAAATTGTTTTATTATAGAGCCATAACTTACATAAAGGATGTGTTCTTTAATGGCAATGACTGTTAAGAAAGATGATAATGAAGTTAGAATTCAATGGAGAGTAGCAGATATTAAAATCCCTACTAATGAAATTAAAAATATTTCTCAAGACCAAGACATTCATGCAGTGCCAGATCTAGAGTCTAAAGATATTTCTCGAATTGGTTCTACATTTGGTAAAACAAATCGAGTAATCATTGACACTGATGATCACGAATACATTATTTATACTCATAACGACCAAAAAGTTTATAACGAATTAACTAAATAACCTAAACTATAATTTATTTCTTTCGCAAAGTTATCAATTAATGGTATTAAAAGGCTGGGGCAATTTATTTTGTCTCAGCCTTCGTTAGTATTATGGCAGTAGCTGACTGATTTGAAAATGCGCTTTAACCAACCTTTCTTCAAATCTACTCAGCCTTGCTGGAGTTGGAATAACGAAATTATTTTAATTTCTATTCCGCTCCCTTTTTTATATTGTTAAGTTTTTAATTTTCAACTAAAAAAGCTAGAATAAGAGCAAATGCTTAAGGAGGTAATTAGCGTGTTTGTAGTTACAAATAGAATCACAGTTAAAAAAGGTTTCGCTGAAAAAATGGCTCCCCGCTTCACTAAAGGTGGCAAAATCGAAGAGTTAAAAGGATTTCATAAAATTGAAGTATGGCAAGTAAACGTTGATGAAGACAGTGAAGATATGTATGTGAATACTTGGTGGGAAACTGAGGAAGATTTTAAAGCATGGACACAAAGCGATGCATTTAAAGAAGCACATAAAAATAGAGGACAATCGTCTTCTGAATCATCACCAGTTATTAAAAGTGAAATTGTAAAAGCCAACGTCTTATCTACATTAAATTAAAAAATAAGCATTGAAGTTAGTCATATATTTGACCTCGTAACTTCAATGCTTTTTTCTTAAAGTAATAAATGAGCCATAAGTGCAATAATTGGTAATGTAATCGCTGTTCGAATAAGGAAAATTGCGAATAGCTTACCTAAACTTACAGGGATTTTTGAGCCTAAAATAACGCCCCCTACTTCTGATAAATAAATCAGTTGAGAGATACTTAAAGCACCTATAACAAATCTTGTAATTTCACTGTGGGCATTTGCTATTAAAATTGAAGGTAAAAACATATCAGCAAACCCAATTAATAACGTTTCTGAAGCTTTTGTAGCCTCTGGAATTTGTAGTAACTCTAAAATAGGAATAAATGGCTTACCTACGATTTCAAACACAGGCGTATAATTAGCAATAATGGTTGCTAATGTCCCAATACTCATCACTACTGGTAAAATAACAAACCACATATCTATTACTGTCTTACATCCAGATTTCATAAATTCTTTGAAACCTGGTGCATTCAATCCTACTATTGTCGCTTCATCAAAACCATGTCTGAATGCACTTTTACCTTCAGGCAACTTTTCAAGACGTGTTTCTTCAGACACTTCTTTAGTAAACTCATCTGGTATTTTATTCAAAGGCCAAATTCTAGGCATAATCATAGCAGCTACAAAACAAGATACGATTACTGTTAAATAAAATGCGAAGAACTTATGTTGTAATCCAACAGTTTCAGCGATGACAATCGCAAAAGTAATTGACACTACACTAAATGTCGTAGAAATAACGATAGACTCTCTTCTAGAATAGATACCACGTTCATATTGACGACTTGTAATAAGTACGCCAACTGTCCCATCTCCAATAAATGAAGCTAAGTTATCTACAGTTGAACGACCTGGTAACGTGAATAATGGTCGCATAATTGGTCTGAAAAGTGGGCCTAAAAATTCTAATAAACCGTATTCCATTAGAAATGGTAAGAATAATGCTGCAAATAAGAAAACAGCAACTAATGTAGGTAATAAATCATTAAATACTAGGCCACCCGTATCTTCAGAATAAATGACTTTTGATCCTAGTTTAAGATACGTCATCCATGCGAAAAATACAGCAAGTACACGTAACGATAACCACACTGGTCCTACTTTAAATGCACTTTCAATTAAACTTCCTGGTTTAACTTTTTTTCTCAATATTAGAGAAAATACTATTGTTAATATTCCTGAAAGCGTAATAATAAACAGAATAATAAGGGGCATTGCATTCCCTAATAGATCCTTAAGCAAATGTGCTAAAAAGGCTACTGGTAAAGTTGTTTGTTTTTTACCATCTTGCACAGTAGGTACAGGAATTAAGAATAAGATAATCCCTATGATGGACATTACTATAAATTTGGTTCGACCTTTAACAATTTCTTGTTTTGAGTATCCCTTCAATTTTTATACCTTCTTTCTCTTTATATAAAATGTTTGTATATTCATAATTTATGTAATAAAAGCTAGTTTTTTCTGTATAAATTATATAAATATGTCTAAATTTGTATTTTTATAAACAATATGTTCTATACTATATCTCATTTTCAAAAAGCGCGCAATATAAAAAAGCTAATTCCCCTAAAATATAAAAGGAATTAGCTTTATGAATGTAGATATTAAATTCTTCTAAGTAAAAATAGAAAATACGGAACACCTATAATAGCGATAATAACGCCTACAGGGATGTCTAATGGCGGATGGATACCTCTTGCTAATCCATCACTGACTAAGATAAGTACTGCACCTATTAAACCAGACATAATGACAACATGGAAATAACGTTGTCCCACGAGCGATCTAGCAATATGAGGTGAGATAAGTCCTAAGAAACTAATGCCACCTACTACTGAAATAGATGCCCCTGCAAGCATGACAGATAAGATAAGTAAAATCATCTTAAGATGTTGAACTTTAGCACCTAATGCTACTGCAATATTATCCCCTAAATTTAAAATGTCTAATTGATAACTTAAACCTAGTACCAATGGCAATGTAATAATAAACCAAGGAATAATTGAGTAAAAGTTCTCAATTGTGTGACCGTATAAGCTACCAGTTAACCAGATTAATGCATTATTAGCATCCATAGGGTTACGAATTAATAAAAATTGTACTACTGCCGTACAAATAGCACCTATGGCTAAACCAATCAATGCCAGTGTAGAACCTTTGATGTTAAATTTTGAAATTAAAAATGACAAAATTAAGCTGATAACTAATGCACCAATGAATGAACCTATTGGTAACACAATGAGTGGCGCAGTTGGGAATACCATAATTACGATAATAGCAGCTAAACTTGCGCCTTTAGTAATACCAATCACATCCGGTGAGGCTAGCGGATTTCTTACTACACCTTGAATTACTGCACCAGAAATGGCTAAACTGCTACCTACCACTAATCCCAATAATGTTCGTGGTATACGGTATTCATTTAAAATAAAGTCATCAAGTGTGAACACACCTTTTAATGCTTTCATTGGGCTATACATAGTAGAGCCAACGCATAAACTTATAAAAATACTAATAATTAAACAAACGATAACAATGGCGTAACGAATAGATAAATTTCGTTTTGTCATATTCGTTTCACCCCTCTAAGTGTAATTAATAAGAAATAAATAGCCCCTACAAATGACGTTACAATACCTACTGGAGATTCATATGGGAATGTAATGAGGCGACTAAGCATATCAGATAAAAGTAATAAATCTGCGCCTACTAGGAAAGTTAGTGGCACCATAATAAAGTAATCTTTGCTTACGTAACGTTTAACTATATGAGGGACAATTAAACCAACAAAACCAATTGGACCTGCTATTGAAACTGAAGCACCAGCTAACACAATAACAAGAAGTCCGATGATGATACGGATAAGTTGAGTTTTTTGTCCTAAACCTTTAGCAATATCGTCCCCTAATTCCATAATTGTTAATTGGCGTCCCATTAGTAATGTAATGATGAATGCTGCAAGTAGCCATGGCATAATCGATAATACCGATGTCCATTTTAAGCCATTTAATGAACCGACTAACCAAAACATCACAGTTGTATTAGAATCTTCGTTTAAAATAATAATCCCTTGCGTTAAGCTACTGAAGAATAAATGAATGGCCATACCTGCTAATGCTAATTTAACTGGCGTAATCTTTTTAGTTGAACCGGATAGTAAATATACTGTTAGTCCACCAATAAATGAACCTATAAATGCAAGTAAAGTTGCATATTTTCCAAGAGATGGAATTAAAATAGTTACTAAAACGATAACAAAAGAAGCCCCTGAGTTGACGCCAAAAATTTGAGGTGAAGCTAACGGATTTCTAGTAATAGCTTGCATTAATAAACCGGCAAGCGCAAGTGCACCACCGATGATTAAGCCACCAATCATTCTTGGCATTCTTACATTATGAATAAGGAATGTTTGTTTATTGTCTACTGAAGTAAAAAAATAGTCATAAATATCTTTTGCATGAATGTCTGAAGAACCAATCGCTAAATTAAAGTATGCAAAAATAAAAAGAAAGCACACACTCACAATAAACGTGAGTGTAGTGCGTTTCTTAGTTGCTCTTTCATTAGCGGATTGACTATCAGTTGGTCTCATAGTCATTGTTCATCCACCTTATTTCTCTTTATCTTTTTTAGAAATTTCAACAAGTTCTTTAGCCATCTCTTCAGAAGATATTAAACCACGTGCACGTGCCCAAGTGTCACGATTTACAATACTTACACGATTATGTTTAACTGCATCTAAAGTATCCCAAACTGGATCTTTTTTCATTTCTTGATAAGATGGTTCTTTTGGACTTGCACCGTCAGTCATAATAAACATACGTTCTGGATTCACGTCTTTTAATATTTCAGCATTTAACTGTAAGTATGGTCCTTGTAAATATTTACTTAAACCTTTAGTTACATCTTTAGTTAATGCTTCTTTAAAGCCAAGTTCAGTTAAAAATTGACCAACATAAGATTCACTTGGGTGAGCAAGTAATCCTGATTTAGAAGCTACAGCTGGTAAGACTTTTTCATTTTTATCAAATTGAATTTCATCTTTATATTCAGCTAATTTTTTCTTATGTTCGTCTAAACGTTTTTTACCTTCGTCTTCTTTATTTAAAGCTTTTGCTACAGTTTTGAAGGCATCGAGATTTTCTTTATAGTCTCCATCGAAGCTTTTTAGTTCAATAGTTGGAGCAATTTTACTTAGCTCTTTATAAATACCTTTATGTCTATTACTATCTGCAATAATTAAGTCTGGTTTTAACTTGCTGATTTCTTCTAAGTTTGGTTGTTTACGCGCACCTACAGATGTATAGTTACCGATTTTATCTTTTAAAGGTTTGATAATACGATTTGGTTTATTATCATCAGCAACCCCTACAGGTTTTACATCTAAAGCTGCTAATGCGTCTACGAATGAGAATTCTAAAGCTACTACTCTTTTAGCATCTTTAGGAACTTTTGTTGTACCTAACTCATGTTTAATTTCAATTGAATCTTTTGATGATGAGGATTTGTTATCGGAATCCTTAGAACCGTTATTACTTACATTACCACATGCAGTAACAAGAACCAATGCAAATAATAATGCGACTATTCCAGCGACCTTAAAGCCTTTCATTACTCCCACTCCTTAATATGTATAGGTTTACATTACCTAGTTTATTGATAACGATTATCAATGTCAATATCATTTGGAAGATTTTTTAAATTTTTTATATAAATCTTTTATATTTTATCTCTTAACTGTGTTAAATAATATTAACTATAAATTCAAAAAAGCCATTAATCAGTATTTAAATCTGACTAATGACTAAATGAATTAACCATGAAAATATTTCAAAATTGATATATTGTATAATATTCCTTTTAATATATAGCTAAAGAGGCACTGTTTACTTGCTCAATCAAAGACTGGATATGCTGGTCTTCCACATATGTTTTAGGTATCTTTTGATGATACATGATTTGAGATAGTGCTTCATATTCCAGGCTAAAAGAAATCGTATCTCCAACTTGATAAAAATCTTGGTTTCCTAAATCAATCATTAAATGATCACTTGTAGCTCCGATAATCTTGACTTTATCATTAAGTGGCATGATTTTACTAATGACCGTATCAATATAGCCTATATCTAATATTGCTTGTAAATAACATTGACTGCCCTCTAATAATCGAGGTTTAATTTCGATTATTTCCGCTTCAAGCGTAATCGCATTTTGGAATAATCGTGGAATTGGTTGATATGTGGTTGTATCTACGCCTCTAAATAAAGCCTCGCCTATTCTCAATTCATTAATACGGCCTAAATCATTGTACATTAATTGAGGTAGCATGCTTGAATTGCCGCCAGATATAATTTTTAAGCGGAAGCCTAATTCATTCTCAATCGCTTGCACATATTGATTAATCGCAAAAATATCATCTTCTGTAGGCGCTAACGATTTAAAACACATAAAGTTAAATGCGATACCTATAAATTGAATGTGTTTCATCGCAATCATTTCTTTTATGTAATCAAGAATATCGTAAGTTAAGACGCCTTCTCGACCATCTTTCCAATCTATCATTAACATAACTTGATGTTTTGTATTAAGTTTACCGGCAATATCATTAATCTCACGAATGGCTTGAATTTCAGTTTGAATACTCATTTTCACGTTTTCAACTAATTCTAAATATCGTTTTTTAGGTGTCGGTCTTAATAATAAATAACTACATTTATCTTGAAGCTCCGTATTAATATTCTCTAATCTTGATTCTGCAAAGTGATTAAATCCTAAGTCAATTAGCGTTTCTAATATTTTCGTATCACCAGCAACACATTTTACGACTGGCGTAAAATGTATGTCTTGCTCTGCTAATAAACTATGCAAGACTTCGGCGTTATATGCAATTTTCGATAAATTAATTGAGATATCTGCCACTTAATTCACCTCTTTTTTTATCGGATTATCAAGGTCTATATTAAGATATTTTTTAACTTTATTTTCCATTCTCATACGAAGCAACGCTTTAACCGTAATCGTTGGTCCAAATAAGATTTCTCGTAATGTTTCAGCATGTGGTTTGTCATCACTTATCGCACGTTCTATTTCTTCTTGTACAATCTTAAATAATTCCACTTCGCTTACACTTTCTTTTTTTGAAAAGTGATGAATTAATTCTGCAAGTTGATTTTGTACTACAGCATGTTGAAATTTCGCAACAACTTCATTAATTGATGACGCTAACAAGCTCGTATTCGTCACGTTAATATCCTTCAATTTCATAGATAATGTGTCTAAATCAATACGAGAACCTCCTAAATCACGAACTACAAAGTTCATTTGAAATTGAGGTCCGAGATTAACAATCGTATTTTGCATATGAGCTTCTAAAGCGATGCCATAATCTTGAATTAAAGCAATTAATGGCGTTACTAATTGACGACAATATGTACGCATAAATTGAGAAATATTCTGTTCATTGACTTCTCTACTTGCCCATTCGATATAGCTATCCACGGTAATATTCCCATCAACAGGATTCGGATTCACTAATGCTCCAGAGACAATCGTTGCTCCATTAATCGCAATATATGGTTTTTCTCGAATAATACATGCTAATTGACGAGCACGATCATCTTCGGTATTTGCGTATATACCAAAAGGTTCCAGCGCTACCTTGAGTTGTGGGTATTGGTTAAGTGTTTCTTGCAAGGCCATACTTAAATTCGGACCATCGACTGTCGTTACACTTGATACTGTTCTTATAGCGCTAGTCGCCTGCACATTGACTGGTAATTTTATGTGATATGGCTTATTGATTAATGACATCGTACGGAACGATAAGGTTGCTTTTGATTCTATATCAAATGGCGTAGCAATTAGAATATTCTCGTTAATCCACTTTTCAAATTGATGATAAATTGTATGTTGATATTGCCATGGATGAACAAATATAACTTGGTAATCATCAAGCGAAAGTTGAAATGTTTGAATGAATTTTCTTAGTTTTGCATAATATTCTGGAATAACTTCTTCCAATACAAATGAGCTATTGCCATCTACGGTAGTAACTTGTGCATAATCCTTGTGCAATAACATAATTTTCAGTGGAATAATCTTCTCAAATTCAGGTGAGTATTGCTTAACTTCTTCCATTGTTAAAGGCAATTTCGTCTTAGTCAACGGATGCGTAGGATGTCCTTCAATAACTAAACTTTCGGAATACATTAAATCATTAAAATCATTCGAATCACTTAAATGTTGTAACCAAGCAAAGAAATTAATAGTGGTCGGCATACGAGAGAATTTCAAACTATCTTGGATATGATTTTTACGATTTATGAAATGTTTATACACTTCTATAAAGCTGTCTCTACTATGTAATAATTCTGCACGTAATCGCTCACTGATCTCAATTTCAAAATGTTCTTCTAAAACATCCAATAAATTCTCTAATGAAGTTATTTCTACTTCATTTTTCCCACATCTATAAGTTATGGGTCCTTCGAAATCATAACGAACCATTTTACTTACATATTTATAATGAATTGTCAGCACACATCCATAAAGCTGTATTTCAAGCTGATTATCTTGAGTTGTAATTCTTGTTGAGGATGACCATATCTTTTCTTTAACTAATGCATTTAAGACACGGTATTGTAAATTTCTATCTGCTAATTGCCAATCACTTTGCATTGTTTGACTCCTCCACTTTAGTTGTTCTTTGCGTTAAATGAACGATTAAGGCTACAACGGTTGTAAATAAGCCCATTACGATAAAGGTAGTTAAGACACCGATCCAATCTGATAGAGCTGTCATTAATAGACTACCCAAAGGAATCATGCCTCTATCCATCATGACGATACTTAATATTTTTCCACGATTTTCAGGGGACACGTGCTCTTGAAAATAAATTCGATTAGACGTACGCGCCCATTGACTAAATAATCCCACAAGCGCCATGCTAGTAAACATTACTACTACATTCTGTATGACTACACCTAATAATGCCAAACCAAATAAACATGAACTTAAATAATACATATTTACAGTATTTATCTTTTTCAAAATAATGGGTAATAAAAGTGTAGCAATCATACCACCGATGGCACAAAAAGTCATGGACATACCAAATATTTCAGATTTGCCCGGAAATATTTGATGAACGAGTACCGGCACTAGGGTCGTATAGGAAAATCCAGTTGCCATGATAATGAGCGAAGTTATAAAAATTCTAGATGCTTGGGCATTTCTCTTAAAATATTCCCAGACAAATTTCAGAGAATATTCTTTAGTCTTACTGACGTCGCTATTAACTCGTTCAAAATGAAGCGGTATACAAAATAACGCAGCAATTAAATAACAAATTGCTTGTGTTAAAAAGGTTGCTGGTGCATGATACGCAGCAAGAATAATTCCCGCGATTGCTGGTCCTATTGAGCGACAAATATTAATAATAAATGAATGATATGAAACGGCTTGGCTCTTATTCAACCTTTCAGATAAATCAGGTAATACTGCTTGCCTTACTGGCGTTTCTACCGCATTTAGCATGCCACGTAAGGTCGCATAAATTAATATCACTATAATTGAAATATTGGACATAGTAAAGGTACAAACACATAAAAGTGCAGTGACTAAAAATGAAGAAGATATTGTAATTCGAAGCAATATTCCCCTATCATATTTATCAGCAATTGTACCTGCCCATACACTTAGTATCAAAATTGGTACGAGTCGGCAAAAATTAACTAAACCTAAATAGACTGCGTTATGATAACTAGTAAGTACATACCAGTTTAAACCAATTTGTCCTATCCAATTTCCCAGAAATAATAAAAAGGAACTGGAAAAGAAAAATTTTGCCACAGCGTTTCACCTACTCCTTTATAATTGATAATGAATATCATTATCGATATTATGGATTATACAAATCATTTTGATTTTTGTAAAATAATTTTGAGGTGTTTTATGACTAACATAATTAATATCAATAACTTTAATATTCAATTAACCGAGGAAGAACAAGATGCCTACGCATTCTTAAAACAAAACTATCCTCAATTATTAGGTGATTTTGAAGATAACCTGTTGGCAAGTCGAGATAAGATTTCACAACGTTTAATTATTTCTTTATATCGTGAGAATTTAGTAAACGGTAAAGACAATAGTTTATTAGCGTCAGCTAATAAGTTTGATCGTTTACCTATTGATAAAGACGAAGACGTATTGTGTGTTCATTTTCCAAAAGCAAAGAAATACGTATATGGGAAAGTTGAAGGTCGACATGCCTTCGGTCGAGTAGATGTGGTAGGACCATTCTATGTATCTGATGAGGAACAGAGCGAATTTACGAGAGTGACGCATCCGCTTGAAGTTTTAGATTACATACTAATCGAAGATCCAGCACTCGATAATGAGGCAAGTGAACAATTTAAAGCCGATTTAGATAATAGTGTAGCGAACATGGCGCTTGCATTGACTTATCAGGCATATCACATGCGTGACACAGACAAACCGCTTCTCGATATTATCTCTAATCACGAAGACAGTTACTTGCGTTCTGAACAGGCTGTCATTGAAGGTCATCCTCTTCATCCTGGAGCTAAATTGCGTAAAGGGTTAAGCGCTCAGGAAAATATTTATTATAGCTCTGAATATGGCAATGAAATTAAGTTGAAGTGCGTCTTAATTCATGAAAGTATCGCTAATACTCAAGCGTTAGCTAATAACTATAATGAAGAAATTAAGACTATCTTCCCTGAATTATATGCACAAATATCTAAAGAATTAAATCAATCTGTAAATTTATCAGAATATCATTTAATGATTGTACATCCTTGGCAGTATGATTATATTTTAAAAGAACAATATCAAGCAGAACTTGAACAACAGCTCATCATTCCTTTAAATATAAGTTTGCCATATTACGCTGGCTTATCATTTAGAACATTAATGCCTAAATATCCTAAGCAATTACCTCATATTAAATTATCGACTAATGTACATATTACTGGGGAAATCAGAACGCTATCTGAACAAACAACGCATAATGGTCCTTTAGTGACTAAAATTTTAAATGATATTTTAGATAAAGATAGTGTATTTCATGACTATCGCATAGAAATATTAGATGAATTAGCAGGTATACATTTTTATAACGAACATGATAGTGAGGATATCCAAACTGATCGCAGTGAACAATTAGGCACTCTTTTCAGAGAAAATATTTATCACCTCATTGCTAAAGACAGTATGCCTATAATTCCATCAAGTTTAGTAGCAAATTATAAATATAATGAAGAAACGCCGATTGTGAGTCTGATTAAATTATTCCAACAGAATGAAGGGATAGAAAGTTTTGAAGAAGCGGCTCAATTGTGGTTGCGTGACTATGCGACACAATTATTAGGCATTGTACTTCCTTTATATATCAAATATGGAATAGCACTTGAAGCGCACTTACAGAATTCAATTGCCACATTTAATCAAAACGGCAGTTTAAATACGATATATATTCGTGATTTTGAAGGTTTACGTATTGATGAAAATCAGCTTAATGCGAGTGGCTATGCTACAGATGATTTCCATGAAAAATCTAGAATTCTTACTGATTCTAAAACTTCAGTATTTAATAAAGCATTCTATTCTACTGTGCAAAATCATTTAGGTGAACTAGTATTAACCGTAGCTAAAGCAATAGAAGATACATCATTCGAGGACAAGACATGGCGTCAAATTAGCGATATTATTCAACAAATTCTAGCAAATCTAGGTGATGTGGATGAGGAACGCTTAAACACGATAACG
Organism: Staphylococcus petrasii; assembly: GCF_002902565.1. Taxonomy (GTDB): domain Bacteria; phylum Bacillota; class Bacilli; order Staphylococcales; family Staphylococcaceae; genus Staphylococcus; species Staphylococcus petrasii. The sequence goes on from NZ_PPRC01000018.1 coordinate 14,574, forward strand.
TCTACTTTATTTGCTGAAACTATTGATTATAAATGTGTGACAACGATGCGTTTAGAAGATGAAGCACATCATTATACTTATATTAAGGTAGAGAATCCATTACATCGTTAAATGATAAGAACAGGAATGAAGACACCTTCGTTCCTGTTTTCTTATATACATAAAAAAACCTTAAGACGATGAACGCCTTAAGGTCTAAAAGTGGTTACTTATTATTGTAAACCTGATCTGTCAGAGTTGTTATTGTTGTTGTCTCTGTTTTTTTCATTTTTTTGAGCCCATTCTTTTTTAGTCATTACATCGTCAACTTGCATGTTAACTTCAACAACATCTAAACCAGTAATGTATTTAACTTGTTCTTTAACTAAGTCAGTTACTTTACGGAAGATTTTTGGAGCTGATTCGCCGTATTCTAAGATTACTTTTAAGTCTACAGCTGCTTGTTTTTCACCAACTTCAACAGAAACACCGTGAGTTACGTTGTTACCGCTTGAGAAAGCGTTAGTGATGTTATCAGTGAAGCCGCCTTTCATGTCTAAGATTCCTCTTACTTCACGAGCTGCGATACCAGCGATTTTTTCGATAACTTCGTCAGAGAAAGTTAATTTGTTTTCAAAACGTTGTTCATTACGTTCTTCTCTACGTTCTTGAGCTTCTCTTTGACGTTCTTCTCTTTCTTGATCGTTTACTCCAGTTTGGTTATTGTATGCTTGTTTAGCTTTATTGTTATCTACTGCCATGATAAATTCTCCTTTTTTGTATAATTATTGTTTTAAAACTTTGTTTTTTAATTTATATGAATTCTTAACTAGATAGGTCGTCTAACTCCATCTATTTAAGAAGTTCATGAAATCCTGTGTACGGTCTTTAATATACCCAACGCCAATTCCGATTAAACATAATACAATGATTAAAATTGTTTTCCAGAATCCTAAAGTTAGGAATAAGATTGCTATAATTAAAAATGCGAAGAAACCGATGATACGCCATTTATAAGCTTTAATGAAGTCAATGATTTGTTGACCAGCATCTTGTCCATTTTGATTATTATTATCAGCCATGTTATCCCTCCCTTACAGTACGCGTTGTCCTGCAGATTTTTGATCTCTGACATTAAGTTCTAATTTTCTTACTGGCATTTCAGTAAAATGCTCAACGTTATGTTTAATGTCAGCTCTAATGCTTTCAGTTAAAGACTTAACTTGTACAGTATTTGGTACTAAGAAGTCTGCTTTAATATCGATATAAGAATTATTTTTCTTATTATAAAGCTTAGTAACTACATTAGGTTGTCTTACATCTTCATATTTAGTTAGCGTATCGTATGCAGTTTTTTCTACTGCTTTACGAGATACATAAATATGTCCATCATTGTAGTCTTTATATAGACCTGGTTTTCTATATGTTGGTTTGAAAATGCTGAGTACTAATATTAAACCGATCAATATAAGTAGAGCAGCTAAACCAATTAATAGTGGTTGGAACCAATTGAATTGTAAGAAATAGTGTTGATATTGAGAAATACGACTATCCTTTATGTACATAAACAATAGGAATCCAACAATAGCAACTATTAATAGGCCGAGGATAAAATTCTTTAATCTTTTCACCTCGTCATGCACCTCCTTAGTTATTGTTGAATTATTTAATTAATTATAGAGATTAAGTACCCTTTAAATGTTTTTTAAAACACTAAATTTAAATTATTTTATACTTTTTTAAAAAATTAATTAAAGTTTACTTTCTAAGGTCAGTATTCCCAAATTTAGCACAATAAAAACATAAAATTTATAATTATTTTTTATTTATTTTTTGTTCAGAACTTTTATATTGTAGAAATTTTTGTTTTGAATGTCTCGGGTGATCATTTGCTAAGGATTTAAAGAGTGACCAAATCATAAATATAATGACAATTGAAAACGGTAATGGAGCAATGATAAGTAAATTTTGAATGGCTTGTGTACCACCTGTATAAATCATAATCATCGCAAATAAAGCGAGTATAATACCCCAACTTACTTTTACAAAAGAAGCAGGATTAATATCGCCTTTACAACTTAGCATGCCTAGTACATAAGTAGCTGAGTCAGCTGAAGTTACAAAGAATATCATGATGACTATTAAAGTGACGATACTCAAAATAAATCCTAGCGGGTAATGTTGCAATGTCGCAAATGTGGCTGTTTCTGTCGCTTCTTTCGCTATATTCGCAATGCCTTTGTCTTGCAGATATACCGCTGATGCACCGAATACTGCAAAGAAGAAGAAACATACGAGCGCTGGCACGAATAAGACACCTAAAATAAATTCTTTAATGGTACGTCCTCTAGACACACGAGCGATGAATATACCGACGAATGGTGCCCATGATACCCACCATGCCCAATAGAAGATCGTCCAATTTTGTAACCATTGGAATTTTTCTCCCCCGTTCATAGGGATACGTAAACTCATACTAAAGAAATTAAAGATATAGTTACCTAATCCGTTAGTAAAGGTATTTAAAATATATAAAGTGGGTCCTACAATAAATAAGCCTATTAAGACAATAAATGCTAATAACATATTAATGTTACTTAATGTTTTAATCCCTTTATCAATACCAGACCAAGCCGACCACGTAAATAAAGCAGTAGCTATAATAATTAAGATAACTTGAGTACCAAAGTTGTTTGGTAACCCAAATAAGAAATTTAATCCTTCATTAATTTGAAGTGCCCCGAAACCTAAGGTAGCCGCTACGCCTGTAACGGTTGCTATAACAGCAAGTACGTCTATCGCGCCTCCAAGTGGGCCTTTCATGCGCTTCTCCCCAAAGATAGGAACTAACGTCGCACTTACTAATCCAGGATAACCTTTATGGAAACTAAAATAAGCAAAGACTAAAGCAACAATGCCATATACTGCCCATGCGTGGACACCCCAGTGGAAAAACGCAAATTGAAATGCATCGTTAATAGCAGCTTGAGTGCCTGCTTTATGTATAGGTGTCAATGTGAATGCGTGACTAATAGGTTCTGCCGTCGTCCAAAAGACCAAACCGATCCCCATTCCTGCACTAAATAGCATCGCAAACCATGAAGGTAAAGAGAATTCTGGATCTTCTCCTTCCTCACCGAGCGTAATTGATGCATATCTTGAAAATAAAAGATACACACATATAAAGAAAATCATTAAAACAAGTAATAAATAGTACCATGAAAAATTGACGGCTATAAATGATGTAATATTTTGCGTCACAGTTTCTAACTGTTTCGGCAATAATGCGCCATATAAGACAAACAAGGTACAAATGACTAATGCCGTCCAAAATACAATACTAATGGATTTATTTTTCATCCATAAACTCCTTTCTCTAAGTTGTTATTTAATTTTTGTTGTCATTCCCCAATAATAAATAATGACGTTTATTACTATTGCCTAATTGCATAATAATAAACGCCATATTTAAGATTATTCTCTATTAAATTTCAATGCATTTTACTCTTCAATATTAATGACTAATTTTCCAATCATTGTGCTAGATTCTAACGTTTCATGAGCATTATATAAGTTCTCTACTGTAAGTCCTGAGATAGTGTCAGTTGTTGTAGGTTGATACGTACCTTGTTCTACCTTTTCAGCAATATCTTTCAAATACGCATGTTGTTGAATCATATCTGCTGTTTGATGCACAGGTCTTGCAAACATAAATTCATGCGTAAAGCTGATATTCTTCGCTTTCAATGCATTTAAATCTTGTTTCTTTTTAAAAGCAACGATCGTCGCAATGTGGCCAAGCGGTTTCACAACCTCAATCATCGTGTCATAATACATATCCGTATCAAACGTGCAAAATACATAGTCTACCGCTTCAATGTCATGTTGATTTAATTGCGTTGCTAAATCATGTTTATGATTAAGCACAAAGTCAGCGCCCATCTTCTTACTCCATGCTACTGTTTCATCACGAGATGCCGTAGTGATGACCTGCAAACCGTATGCTTTAGCAATTTGTGTCGCAATACTTCCGACACCACCAGCACCATTAATAATAAGTAATGATTTACCTTCATTCTCATTAGCATTTGTTGAAATCCCAAACGCGTCAAATAATGTTTCCGAAGCGGTAAGTCCAGTTAATGGTAAGCTCGCCGCTTGTTCCGCAGTTAAATTACTTGGTGCTTTCGCCACGATACGTTCATCAACAACTTGGTAAGTCGCATTAGAGCCATGGCGATTCGGCGTACCTGCATAGAATACGCGGTCACCTACTTCAAATAATTCTACTTCCGAACCGACCGCTTCAACTGTTCCTACTGCGTCAAATCCCAACACTCTCGGCGCATCTTCCACGGGAGTAATACGTTGCTTTGTATCTACCGGATTCACACTGATACTTTGAATTTTCACGAGTATGTCGTGCGCGCTCGGTTGCGGCGTTTCAAGTTCATATTCCTTAAATAAATTGCCTTCTTCTAATTTAAATGGTTGTTCAAATCCAATTGCTTTCATTACTTCTTAGCCACCTTTTAATCAATCTACTGTTGCTTTTTGAAAAGGGAAACCAAATTACTCAGCGTCTGAAACTTTGACCACTTGCTTACCAAAGTTATCTCCAGTAAACAAGTTACGAAAGGCTTGCGGTAATTTATCGAATCCTTCTTCAATAGATACTTTAGTTTTAATTTTACCTTCTTGAATCCATTGCGCAAGTTCTTTACCAGCATGTTCGAAATCATCAGCAAATTCTGCCACTAAGAATCCTCGCATCATCGCTTGTTTTTTAATGAGCGTACTTTGAATACGTGGACCTTGATCATCTTCAGGATGGTTATAATTTGAAATTGTACCGCATACTGGAATACGCGCATGACGATTAAGATGTTTAAATACTTCATCGCCAATTTCTCCGCCTACATTTTCATAATAAACATCAACGCCATTAGGCACGGCGTTAGCTAACGCTTCAGCGAAGTCGTCTTTCTTATAATCTACACCAGCGTCAAAGCCAAGTTCTTCCGTAAGGTAATTCACTTTCTTATCTCCGCCAGCAATGCCGACAACACGCGCGCCTTTCAACTTAGCAATTTGACCTACGACGGCACCTACAGCACCAGAAGCAGCAGAAACAACTACCGTTTCGTCTGGCTTAGGTTGTCCAATATTTAGTAAACCGTGATAAGCTGTTTGGCCAGTTAAACCTAGCGTACTTAAATATAAATGTAATGGCACATCAGTATTTGAAACTTTATCGACTTTCTCTTCGTTTACTGTATTAATACGTTTCCACGGTAACATGCCTACAACGATGTCACCTTCTTGAAATTGATCAGAGTTAGAGTTGATTACTTTACCAACGATATGACTTTCAATAGGTTGACCTATTTCAAATGGTTCTACATATGAATCAGCTTGAGACATTCTGCCTCGCATATAAGGGTCTACAGAAATATATATCGATTCTACTTGAACTTCATTCTCTCCTGGTTCAGCTACATCGATATCTTCATATTTAAATGTATCATCTTGTGGCATACCTTCTGGATATTGAGCGAGTAATACTTGTTCATTCTTCATCATCTAAAACTCCTTTCAATATTTGTTTACAGTATAGTACTATGAACAATTTAATCGCAATCATCATGCTTTCCACTTATAATGACACATGATAAGGATAATTACTTTTCAAAAAAGGGAGCCTGCTTAATATGAAATTAGGAATCTTAGATTACGTGCCTATATTCGAAGGTCGTTCAGCTCAAAACGCTTTCAATCATACTGTCGAATTAGCAACCTTAGCGGATCAACTTGGTTATGAGCGCTATTGGATAGCTGAACATCATCAAGTGCCTTCTGTGGCCTCAAGTGCGCCTGAAATGGTAATGATGATGTTATTAGAGCATACCCATCGAATTCATATTGGCAGTGGAGGCGTGATGTTGCCCCACTACAGTGCTTATAAAGTTGCCGAACAATTTAAGATTATGGAAGCCCGCCATCCCCATCGTATTGATATGGGACTTGGCCGTTCTCCTAGCTTTAAAAATGTGAACGAGGCACTGAATGAATTTAAAACTGAGAAACCAGAGTTATCTCAACAAATAGATGACTTAATCAAATATTTTACCGATGATACAAAGCAGCCTCACCGCTTCATGTCACTTCAAGCAACACCGTTTATTAATAGTTACCCGCAACTTTATATTCTAGGTATGAGCGAACGAAGTGCTGAACTCGCTGCTCGAAAAGGGTTACCTTTAGTCATCGCACATATGGGGCAACCTTCGACACAAATAAACAAAGTCATCGCTCACTACCGTAAGCAATTTGGCTTATATAATGAAGAGGTAAGTGACAACAAGCCTTACGTTATTATGGCAACCTTTGTCGTGACTGCAGAAAAATTGACGACGGTTAGCGATTTACTTGATGCGCTTCATTTATGGTTAATGCGCATTAACTATTTAAAACAACCTATGTCTTACCCTTCTATAGAAACTGCCCAACAACGTCAATATTCCGAAAGAGAACTTGCTAAAATTGAAAAAAATAAAAAAAGAATTGTGAGTGGCTTACCTCATGAAGTTGCTGAGCAATTACAGAATATGCAACAAACTTATGACGCAGATGAAATGATGATATTGCCACACGTATTTGGCGAAGAAAATAGACTAGAGTTACTTAAGCAATTAGCTAATGCTTGCTTTTAAGGGATAATAAAAGAGTAGACAACGCTTTGATTTTAATTTCTCGCGTTATCTACTCTTTCTTTTTTACATTTATTTATTCCATAAGAACTTGATTATTTCATTCGCTACTTCTTTATTCTCGTGTAATTGACTATGCTGTGCGGATTTACCAGTATATTTAGTTTCTTTATAAGATTTAGGACTGTCTTGTAATAAATACTTTAATGACTTAGATGAACTATTTGAGACGCGTCCGTCTGAATGTGTGCCATCTTGTAAGTCTCCATAGATATTTAAAACTTCGATATTTTTGTCTTTATAAATATCTTTTAATCCCAATAATTCTTTATAATTATCATTCATTTTACTAGGCTTACCATTTTTATCTACACTAATTTCATTAACTTTTTCATTAAGATTAAGTACGCCATTAAACGTACCAGCAATATTCACTTCTTTTTGAAGTTGCGGTAATTGCTTATCATTACCATAATCTTTCATAAAATAAGCAAATGATAAATTACCCATCGAATGGGCGACAAAGTTATATTTAGTGAAACCATATTGTGCTTTTAACTCAGATAAGACATTTTTAATATTCCTAGCATTTTGATTAACATCACCATTTTTATTATCTTCGAACACTACTTTAACAATAGGATTTTGAGCATCGTTCGAAATAGTACCTTTGAAATGTACGTTACCTTGATTATCTACAGTGGCAACAATGGCGTCTTTAGTTACATCTTTGTTAATCGCTTGTTTCACCATATATTTTTCAGAGTTTTCACTACCACCATATCCATGCATAAACAATGTCACAGTTTGATCTTTAAGCGTCGACGATTGGTGCGAATGTTGTTTTTCAGATTGACTACAACCTGTAACTAAAACTGTCATGATACATAATGTAAATATGAAATAAATCATTTTTCTTTTTGTCATTAACTTTAACGCCACCTGTTTACTTTTATTTATAAGTATAAACGAGCTTCTAGATATTTCCATAAACAAATTTAAAGCAACCATCTAATATATGATTATATATTAGACGGTTGCCTATAATTAATAATTATTTAATTTCTTTAGTTTTAGCTAATTCTTTGTACCAATACGCACTTTTCTTAGGATAGCGTTCTTGAGTATCAAAGTCGACATAGAATAAGCCATAACGTTTTTCATAACCATTTGACCATGAGAACACGTCCATTAATGACCAAATGAAGTAACCTTTTACGTTCGCACCATCACGAATAGCATCAGCAATTACTTCTAAATGTTTTTTCACATAATCAATACGTGCATCATCATCAACTGTTTTACGTTCTTCATCAAATACATCTTTGTAACCTAAACCATTTTCAGTTACATAGATTTTGTGATAATTAGGATAGTCTTTTACGACACGCATAATTTGATCGTATAAACCTTGAGGATAAATCATCCAGTCCCAATCAGTACGTGGTACATCAACATCAAATTCACGTTGACCTACACCTTTAAGTTGATATTTAGAACCACCTTTGGCACCAGTAGCGTTATGAGTAATTTCAGATTCGCCTTCATAGCCTTTCATCCAGTCACTCATGTAGTAATTGATACCTAAGAAGTCATTTAAATCTTTAGCTGCATCTAAAATTTTATAGTCTTCTTCAGTTATATCTAATTTACCGCCGTTCACTGATAAGATGTGTTGCACACCTTCCATTGTTTCGCGAGAGTATTTACCTAAATATGTTGCATCTAGAATGAATTTATTATGGATAATATCTTCAAGTTCTGCTGCTCTAACATCTTCTGGGTTAGAAGGATCATATGGATATTTAGTAGGTAATGCATGAACTACCCCGACTTCACCGCTATATCCATTATCTTTAAATAATTTAACTGCACGTGCATGTGCCACCATCATATTGTGATGAGATTGGAATACTTTTTCGAAATCATATTTAATTCCTGGTGGAAATTTACCAACTAAGTATTGGCCATCACCAATTGGTCCAATTTCATTAAATGTAGTCCAATAGTTAACTTCTGAGAATTCTTCAAAACAGAATTTAGCATAATCTACGAAGTAATCAATTGTTTTACGGTTTAAGAAATCGCCATCACTATGCAAAGTTTCAGGAGTATCAAAGTGATGTAATGTTACGAACGGTTCTACATGACGTTTATGACATTCTTTAAATAAATTGTGATAATATTCTACGCCTTTAGGATTTACTTCGCCATATCCTTTAGGGAAAATACGTGACCATGCAATTGAAATACGAATACCATTTACGCCAAATTTTTCACTTAATTCTAAATCTACTGGATATCTGTTGTAGAAATCACTAGCTGGTTCAGCTGTATACCAATAATTTTCTTCAAGATAAGTGTCCCATGCTACACGACCTTTTCCATCTGTTTGAGTCGCACCTTCTGCTTGATAGGCTGCTGTCGCACCACCGAAAATAAAATCTTCTGGTAATTTTTTCATTATACTTTCATCTCCTAATTATTTTTCAAATTGTTGTTGAACGAAGTCTAATGCTGCTTTGCCATCTCGTGTTAAGTTGATGTATTCAACACCTTGAGTTTTAGCTAATTTAATACCTAAACGATCAGTATCTTGTTTGATATCTTCATAGTTTGAAGCTACTTGAGGTGCTAAGATAACTAAATGATAATCTTTCATAATATCCATATGGGCACCGTAACCACCAGCTGCTGCTTTAACAGGTACGTTATATTCTTCAGCTGCTTTATTTAGTGCGTTGGCTAATAAACCACTTGTTCCACCACCAGCACATAATACTAATACATTCGTTTGTTCAGTAATGTTATTTGAAGATGAAGCTTCTTTTTCATTATCTGCTTGTAATGATGCATCGTCTGCACCAGCAGTTGCTAAAATTGCGTCTGCTTTTTTAGTATCAAAGTTAGCTGCTACTTTTTCTTTTAAGTCATTGTTTGTTACTTTTTTACCTAATTCTTCTTCTAGAATTTGTTCGTCATAAACTTTAACGAATGGGTAATAAATAATAACGTCTACTACAATCAATACAATCGCTAATACGAATGACCAGAATGCAAAACCAGTACCCATTACGATACCTAACGGACCTGGAGTAGTCCAAGGTAAGAAGATACTAAAGCTGTTCATTCCTAGTACATCAACGAAGAATTTAAAGATCCATACGTTTGCAATTGGTGCAAAGATAAATGGAATAAAGAATACAGGGTTTAACACTAATGGTGCACCGAATAAAATCGGTTCGTTTACACCAAAGAATGTCGGTACTACAGATGCTCTACCAATCGCTTTATTACGTTTCGATTTAGTTAACCACATGAACATAAATGGCACGACTAAAGTTGCACCAGTACCACCCATAGTTACAACGAACATTTGAGTACCAGGTGTGATAACTTTGTCTGCATGCTCACCGGCTTGTATTAAATGTAAGTTAGCTTCAAGGTTAGCATACGTAATGGCTGCGATCGCAGGTTCTACAATTGATGGACCATGAATACCTACGAACCAGAAGAATGCAAAGGCACCAAAGATGATTGTTACCCCAACCCATCCATCTGCTGCAGTGAATAATGGTTCGAATATTTTTAAAATACCGTTTGCTACGTTAGTATGCGCTGCGCCTCTAACGATTAAATCTAATGCATAAAGAATAATCATAACCGCTGATAACGGGAAGATATCTTTAAATACTTGTGAAATATTTGGTGGTACTTCTTTAGGCATTTTGATTGTGATATCACGTTTAATAAAGAAGTTATATACAATTACAGTGATAAATGCTGAAAGAAAGGCTGTTAATAAACCTTTAGTTCCCATAAAGGCACTTAAGAATCCACCATCTTTAGCTGGGTCAGCAGCTAAGAATAAGAATCCACACATTGCTGCCATCATTGTTGAAATAAAGTTAATTTGATTTGTTTTTTCGAGTTTTCGGTTAAACGAATCGGTCAATGATTTGGCAGTCGTACCGGCGACAATGAAACCTACAATTCCCATCGTTTAGTTTGTACTTTTTATATGTATTTCTAACTGTTTATAAATGTTGATATAACAGTGTTTTATAGACATAACTTTATTATAGATTGCTATTGATTTTTAAATAACGTATTCAAAACGTATTCAAAACGTATTCAAAATAAAAAACGTCACTCAATGAGTGACGTTTGAAAAGTTTTTTAACTTGCTCGCATGTTAATTTAAATATCAAATAAATAACTACAACTATAATCGAAAATAAGTCAAAAGACGATAAAAGTGATTTATTAAAAGATTGCTTTATCCAAAAGAAGCGGATTAGAAATAATAAAATTGATTGTATTATTAAAGCAAAGAAAATATTAATGACTGGTTTATCTTTAATGAAGTTATACACAATATAAGCTATACAAACAATAGTTATGATTAACATTAAAGCTTTTGCCATTGCTAATACTCCTTTTTAACTTTACATTAGCATATCATTGTATTATTTGTATTTTAATAGTTTCACTGTCCAGATTTGGACTGTGAAATTCACTGCGCACATTTGCGCTGTGAGATCGTACATCATAAACGTGTGCTGCGTAGCCATTTTGACTACGCAGAGTAGCCACAAATGGCTTTTCAGAATTAGATTTTTCTAACTTACTATTCCTCTTCTATTGAGCCGACATTTCGGCTGTATTCATCTAAATTTTAGAGAACGAATATTTTCGTTTTCTAATGCACTAACTTAGTGCGTCAGTTATTAATTTGAGTAATAAGCTCACATTTGAGCCGATTAAATATATAGCTATTCAGTTCTATTACTGAACCCACATTTGGGCTGAGTATAAACCAATATGCCCTAATTTGAGGATATTAAGCTAAGTAGATAATACGTCCACTTATAAACACATTTAACGAAGCCACATTTGGCTCGGTTATACACAAAAAGGTACCCCTAATTTGGGGCACCCTTTATTCTTTTATCAAACCACTTCCCTATTTTAAGGTACTGGTTACAAGCGGACTTTTATGTCCTTTTGTAATTGTTTAAAATGTAAAGTTTTGACAAGTTATAAATAAAAAGACTGCACCCAAAGGATACAGTCAGTTTATTAAAGGATACTCATTTTGAGTAGTAAGTTTAGTAGCTGCATTTATTATCTTATAAAAGGCGCTACATGTAAATAGAAAACGCTTACTTTTTATTACTAAAAAATAATACGTCATATTTACATTTCTTTTTCAACTCTGTATTATTTCTGTATAATATCAAGACAAGAAGAAACTCGTTTCAAAAACCTAAAATATGGAGGATAATATATGATCTTTATAAGTGCATGTTTAGTCGGTCAAAATGTTAGGTATGACGGGGGAAACAAACTCAACAACAATTTAAAAAAGCTTGTAGATCAAGGTATAGCAAAACCAATATGCCCTGAAATTTTAGGTGGCCTACCAACTCCAAGAAACCCCGCAGAAATTGTAGGAGGAGATGGCTTTGATGTATTAGAAAATAAAGCTAAAATCATTGATAATCAAGGAAACGACGTTACAAAAGAATATATAAATGGAGCTATGAAAGCATTAGATACTTGTCAAAAAATGAATTGTAAAACATTAATATTAAAATCTGATAGTCCAACTTGCAGTTCTGAAAATATTTACAGCGGTGAATTTAACGGAAACAAAAAGCAAGGAGTAGGAGTATTTTCAGCACTACTAATAAAAAATGGAATACAAGTTTACAACGAAAAAAACTATAATATTTAAATGCTTTATTTCAAATAGCTTTATTGACTTTGAGCCTCTAAATCCTTAACAAACCCAAAACTTGTCGAATGGTCGGCTTAATAGCTCACGCTATGCCGACATTCGTCTGCAAGTTTAGTTAAGGGTTCTTCTCAACATCAATAAATTTTCTCGGCATAAATGCGTGTTCTACCTCTTTTTATTCTTCTTATTTTTTTCGTTTACAGAAATTATAATTGGTAACAGACCACAACAAATAGCAATTATCAAAAACAAACCAGCATTCATAAAAAAACTCCTTTTTTAAATATTTTGTTACAAGAGTTATTGAATTTTAAAATACCCTTATTTGCAATTTTAAGATACTTTTTAGAGCATTTAGGGGTATTTTATATATATTTATACCTAAAAC
>NZ_PPRC01000002.1 GCF_002902565.1 Staphylococcus petrasii
TATATATACTTTATATAACATTAAAAACAGTGATGAATTATTAGAATTATATAATATAAAAATTCCTAGTAACATCAAAAAGAAATTTAATGAAGAAGATATATTGGAAACAATAAAGTCTAAAATAAATATCTTTACTAATAAACAAGATGAAAATATCTACCATATTACGTTTTTTAATTTTAACCAAGAACCTAAATTTAGCGTGAGTAATCTTAGAGAAATATATTCCTCTATTACAAATAAAGGCCTATTATCAAATATTAGTTACACTAAAATAGGTAATTCATATTTATCTGGATTTGGAACTAAAGGTATATTAGAGAATAATGATTTAATTAATAGTGCTTTATTATGGAATAGTTTTGTTTCTAATAATAAAAATTATAGATTAAATCCATACAAAAAAGATGAAGGTATCGTTAATAATGTTATTAGTATTGAAAATCAAAATCTTGATGATGTTTTCAACGATACAAATTGGGTGACTTTTATAGACCCTTCTGTTGATTTATCATATTTTAATAGCAATGAATATGATTTATATGTTATTCATTATAATGACCAAACTTCATCGTTTAATTATGAATCAATTACTGTAACAAATGATACAGAACAATATAGTAATATTCTTAAAGAGTTTTTAAATAAAGTTAACGTTGATTACACTCCTCAAAATATTGATAATATTATTCGCTCTTTCAATATTCTTAATGGCGAATGGCTATTATCAGTTATAGGAAATAGGGGTTCTAAATCAAATCATGGGGACCATTCTATTAGAGAAAAATTAAGTATTATTTCAGCATATAAACAAGTATTGTCAATATTAACTCATGAAAAAATAACTTGGATTCCAATTTCTATGGAAGAAGTACTTCGAGTGAGTAGGCAACAAGGATTAGATGCAAGTTCAGATGTTTTCTCTGCTAAGGAACTTAATCATACTGGGTCTATTTCAGATGATTTGTTGTTCATAGGTTTAGAATTGGAAGAAGATAATGTGAATGTCCATTTTATGCCAGTTGAAGTGAAAGTGGGTATTAATCACGCTAATGTGATTGACAAAGCTAAAGAACAAATAAGCCATTTATTTAAAGTACTGGAAAAAGAACTGATTACTCCGTCCACTCAAGTATTAACGCAAGACTTTTATAGACAATTTTTCTTAAATTTATATTTTGGTAATTTAAATAAATTTATTGAAAATGGTGTAATTGTAGATGAAAGAATGCATAATATTTATGAGAAAAGAGCAGAAATTTTAAACGGTAACATTACTTTCTCAACTAAGATAAAAGATGAATATGGTATAGGAATAGCAGTACTATTTAATCAAGAAAATAGTTTCAGAAAATTAATTAAAGATAATGAGAAAAATGTATATGAATTACATTTAACTGAATTAGATGCTTATAATGATGCCGAAAAAGATTTTAAATCTGTTAAACATGAGATATTAAATAATCAAAGAGGTATTGATTTAGCAAATTTACTTGTCTCTCATACAGATGATACTTTAACCAATGAAAAAAATGATATACCAATTCCAACTTTTGAAAATGAAAGCAAAGAAATTAACAATTCTGATGAAGTAGAAAGTCTGCCTAATAATGATGAGTTAGAGGAACTTTCTGATAAGAGAATATTGATACATCAGATAATGAAAGCATTGATACAATTAAAGAAACCCAAGATTTTGAAAATAATTTAGAAAATGTGAGGATTTTATTAGGTAATGCTAAAGGCAGTACTGAAAAAGTGTATTGGGAGTATGGTCATAAGCAATTACCTAATCGCCATATATTAATTAGCGGTAAATCTGGACAGGGTAAAACTTACTTTATGCAATGTCTTTTATATGAAATGGCTAAAAATAAGCTTGATAGTTTAGTAGTTGATTACACAGATGGTTTTTTACACAATCAATTAGAAGAAGAATTTACACGAAAACTAGGTGATAAGCTTAATACTAAATTTATATTTAGAGATAAACTTCCAATAAATCCTTTTAAAAGAAACGAAATTGATTTAGGTGGATTCACCGTGCCAGAAGAAAATGATGATATAGCAGATAGAGTAGTTCAAATTATAGATTTTGTATTTAAACTTGGAATTCAACAAAGTAGTTTATTAAAAGAATCTATCAAAAGTGGTTTAGATATATATGGCGAAAGCTTTACTTTCACTAAATTAAAACAAAGATTGATTGATCAAGAAACTGCTAATGCAACTACTTTAGTTGGAAGAATTGATAAATTATTAGATAAAGATCCATTCGCATATAACAATAATGACTTTACTTGGAAAGAAGTATTTAATAATGAAGGTAAAGTAACTATTATGCAATTAAAAGGTTTTGTGGCAAGTATTCAAAAAGTGATAACTGAATTTTTATTATGGGATTTATATAATTTTACTGAAAGAGAAGGAAGTAAAAATGTTCCTATCCCTGTTTTATTAGATGAAATGCAGAACTTGAATCACAAAGAAAGTTCTCCTACAACCAAAATTTTAAAAGAGGGTAGAAAATTCGGATGGTCTTCATGGCTTGCTACACAGTCTATCAGTTCTATAAAAAATAATGGAGGAGATATTTCAGCACTGTTTAATGCAGCTGAGCAAGTTCACTTTGCTCCTCCCGAAGATCAAATTGCTTTTATTAGTAAAAATAAAAACAATGATGAAAAAAGAAAAATGGAACAAGATTTGTCATCATTAAATAAAGGTGAATGTCTAGTAATAGGTTTCTCTAATATTAATGGAGAACTAATTAAAAAAACAGAAATCGTCGAAGTGACTTCATTAGAAGATAGAGAATAATTAAATTAAACCGCCTAATGGGTAGTTGTGAGGACTACGTATTAGGCGGTTATTTTTAATTTGTTGTTTTATTTGAGTTGCCATTCTGAGTTGAGCTATTACTGTTTTGTGTTGAATTAGTCTGTGCTGAATTACCTTGTGGTTTGTTTTGTTGGCTATTCTGTTGTGAATTGTTTTGTTGTGTGTTTTGTTGTGTGTTTTGTTGCTGAGATGTTGATGGTTGGTTTGTATTTTTTTCTGTTGTTGCGCTTTCTGAGCTGTTTTGTCGTGAATTGCTTGCTTTATTTTCTGTGCTAGATTGTTCTTGAGTTTTTGGCGTTTCTTGTGTGTTATTTACTTTCGTATTATTAGAATTATTTTGATTTGAATAATTCTGTTGTGTGTTTTGTGTATTTTGTGTTGCTGGTTCTGTTTGAGCGTTTTCGCTATTATCTGTTGTGTTGTCTTGTTCTTGTGTACGTTCTTCTGTGATGCTTTCTTTTTTATGTTTTTTCTCTTTTGATTCGTGTTTTTCAGTTGGATTGTCATCTTTAGTATTTGAGTTTTTATGTGTTGTTGCGAAGAATATTGAGAAACCTAATGCAACAATTAATAATACGATGACTATACATGCCAATGCCTTTTTCAAAATATGGTCCTCCGTTTTTCTTTCATTTATTTTATTATAATGAAATTTCATAAAATAGGTAGTATATACACATTTTTATAATATTAAATTTTGTTTACTAAATTTTATGCTAAATACATCTAAAGTACAGTGTCTGTTTATGAGTATTATGCGATAATAAAGATGTAAAACAAATCCAATACAGAAAGAAGGACTATCATGAATAAAGTAGTAAAAACTATTGCTTCAACAACTCTAGCATTTGGAACACTTTTGGGCGTTAGCGCAACGGTATTACCAGTAGAACATACAGCACACGCTGCAGTTAAACCGTATTATTCTTATAATGGTTATATCGATAAAGATGCTAAATTTTTAACAGATAAAAACTTTGTGAATGCTGTTAAACATGACAATGTAACATTTAGTGGAATTAAACTTGCGCCAACTAAAGGTACGAAAGTGGTTGAAAAGTATAACCAAAAATTCACAGGTGTGACTAAAGACGGTAAGAAAGCTAATAAAGTTCAATTTACAGTTAAAGGGGACTTAACACTAAACCAAATTAAGAAAGCGTATGGCAAAGACTTGAAGAAAGTTAATGGAAAAGCGAATGATAAAACAGGTGGTATTTTTGAATATAGACCTGTAAAAGATGGTTTAGCTACTACGTTTGTTGTCAATCATGGCAATGTAGTAGAAGTAGATATTAGTTATACTGGCTTTACAACTAGTAAATAATTATTTTTTTGAAAAGTAAAAAATGAATAACTAAAAATGAACAAAAATGGCAATGTCTGTTCTATAACATAGACATTGCCATTTTTCATGTTAGTGATTATTCCACGTTACAAATAACCCCAAATTCGAGTTTCATGGTTTGGGTGCCATTTTCATTACTGATTGTAATGCATTGGTTCAACATATCAATGCGATGAATGTATGCTGCAATTGAGTGGATGTAGCCATTTCTCCAATAACTGATCATGGCAAGTTGGCGTTGGGTGTATTTCTGTGT
The DNA here is from genome assembly GCF_002902565.1 of Staphylococcus petrasii. Lineage (GTDB taxonomy): Bacteria > Bacillota > Bacilli > Staphylococcales > Staphylococcaceae > Staphylococcus > Staphylococcus petrasii. Next base: position 4,449 of record NZ_PPRC01000002.1, read on the forward strand.
TAATTGACGATTCAATGTATCCAATTGATCTTCTGACAGGGAGGGCATACTGATTTTGTTCTGTTCTTCGATAAATTCACGCAAACGCTCGTATTGCTCAGGCATTGTCGCAAAAGGTTATATATATGTTGAAGAATATAGACTATTTTGTTTAAAATGAATCATATTTTAAGAAAAAATGAACAAAGTAAAAATATTAAATAGTCTTTTTTTATTACGTGTAATAAGTTTAATATGTATGATGTAAAAAGAATTTGAATAGTGTATACTTATACTATTAAAA
>NZ_PPRC01000019.1 GCF_002902565.1 Staphylococcus petrasii
AATAAATACACATTGAAAATACAACTGTACATGACATGAAGAATATGAAATATATTGAATTTACAAGCATGATAGTGCTTTCATGTTCATCAAAAATCAGTTATGATAATGTTGATAAATAAATAAAAGGGGAAATGACAATGGTTCAATCTTTACACAACTTTTTAGAAGAAAATATCCAATATTTAAAAGATAATGGATTATACAATGAAATTGATTCAATTGAAGGTGCGAACGGCCCAGAAATTACTATCAATGGGAAACAATATATCAACTTATCTTCAAACAACTATTTAGGACTAGCTACAAACGAAGATTTAAAAACTGCTGCTAAATCAGCAATCGATTCTCACGGTGTAGGTGCAGGGGCTGTACGTTCAATCAACGGTACTTTAGACTTACATGATGAATTAGAAAAAACATTAGCTGAATTCAAAGGTACTGAAGCAGCTATCGCTTATCAATCTGGATTCAACTGTAACATGGCAGCTATTTCAGCAGTAATGAACAAAAATGACGCTATCCTTTCAGATGAATTAAACCACGCATCTATCATTGATGGTTGTCGTTTATCTAAAGCTAAAATCATCCGTGTTAACCACTCTGATATGGACGATTTAAGAGCTAAAGCAAAAGAAGCTGTTGAATCTGGTCAGTACAACAAAGTGATGTACATTACTGATGGTGTATTCAGCATGGATGGTGACGTTGCTAAATTACCAGAAATCGTTGAAATCGCTGAAGAATTTGGTTTAATCACATATGTTGACGATGCACACGGTTCAGGTGTAATGGGTAAAGGTGCAGGTACAGTTAAACATTTCGGTTTACAAGATAAAATCGACTTCCAAATCGGTACACTTTCAAAAGCAATCGGTGTAGTTGGTGGTTACGTAGCAGGTTCTAAAGAACTTATCGACTGGTTAAAAGCTCAATCAAGACCATTCTTATTCTCAACTTCATTAGCGCCTGGCGACACTAAAGCTATCACTGAAGCTGTAAGAAAATTAATGGCTTCTACTGAATTACATGATAAATTATGGGATAACGCTAAATACTTGAAACAAGGTTTAGAAAAATTAGGTTTCAACACTGGCGAATCTGAAACACCAATTACTCCAGTAATTATCGGTGACGAAAAAGAAACACAAGAATTCAGTAAACGTCTTAAAGACGAAGGAATCTATGTTAAATCTATCGTCTTCCCAACAGTTCCACGTGGTACTGGTCGTGTAAGAAATATGCCTACTGCAGCACATACTAAAGAAATGTTAGATAAAGCAATTGCTGCTTATGAAAAAGTAGGTAAAGAACTAGGAACAATTAAATAATAAAAAAACTACATTTTTATAATGTTATAACATCCATAGGCCACTAGGCTTGTGGATGTTTTTTATATTATTGAGTGATAAACTGAAAATGACATAGCGTATAAACATTTTAGAAAGAGAGAAAAGCTTATGCCCGAATTAAGACAATTAAGTTATCAAGATGAAGAAGCGTTAGTGCAGTATTTAAAAGAGTGGTATGACAATGAAGAAAAAATTGTACCGTCTAATACAGATTTAGCGAAATACGATTCTTTTAAACAAATGATTGATGAGCTTAATAAAGAAGAAGCAGACGCAGATTGGGTGCCTACGACGACATTGTTTTATTTTAAAGATGATCAAATTGTGGGAGCTGTAGATATTCGTCATAAATTAAATAAACGTTTAACTAATATAGGCGGACACGTAGGTTATGGTGTAAGGAAATCATATAGAGGTCAAGGTATCGCTTCAACAATGCTTACAGAAGCTATGAAAATTTTGAAGACGTTAGGCGTTGAGACCGTGTTAATGACATGCAACCCTAAAAATTATGCTTCACAAGCAGTAATGAAACATTGTGGAGGGTACGAAATAACACCTTATACAAAGAAAAATGGTAACTTGGTTAGTCGCTTTGAAATACCTAATGAATGAAGGGAACAGTGTATGAAAGATCTTAAAGTAGTTTACGCATTAATTCAAAATGAAAATGGCGAGGTATTACTTGTTCATAATACAGATGATGATGGATGGTCGTTACCAGGTGGCAAGGTAGAATATGGTGAAACACTAGTGGAAGCGTTAGAACGTGAAGTGATGGAAGAAACTGGTTTGACTGCTAAAGTAGGCGACATCGTTAGCATCAATGAAGGTAAATCAACACGTATGGACGTACATACTTTATTTATTATGTTTAAAGTTACAGTAGATGAATATAAAACAGAAATTCATATGAAAGATGAAATTGCAGAATTACGTTGGCTGACAGTTGAAGAAGCGGATGAGAAGTTAGTGTACTATCATCATAGTTTGAAGGAGTTCTTGTCTAATAAAGCGACGTATTATAACGAAGGCTACGTGGATTAAACTTAGACAGTTTTCAATTTAGAAAAAATCATTCTTCACTGGTGAAGAATGATTGGCGTCAAAAGTTTATAAATAGTTTCATAATAATATGAAATCGCAAGGTTTCTCTAATGAGTGTCCTTGTATTTATAGTATAAAGATAACACCATTTAAACATCTTCACAACACTAAGTTAATGTTTTTTATAAAATAAATTAATATTCACAGTTTCGGCTTTTTTGAGTTCGAAAATGTATTTATTTGACTTAGTTGTAGGGTAATAAGTTAATAATGATGAATATACATGTATGGGGGCGTTTAGATGCTAGTATTAAATGAGCAAGATCAACAGCAATTGTTAAATATGGAAGAAGTCGTTGAGGAAGTAGCGCAGTCGTTGCGAGCATTTTCAGAGGGAAAAACAGAAACACCATTGCGCTATGTCTTACCATTCAATAATGAAAATAGATATTTAGTGATGCCAGCACTCTCAGATGAATTAAAAATAGTCGGCATCAAAACTGTTACATTTGCACCAGATAACCCTAAAAAAGGTAAAAAAACAATTACAGGATCTGTCTTATTAAGTGACTATGAAACTGGAGAAACGTTAGCAGTATTAGATGGTAGTTACTTAACTAAAATTCGTACTGGCGCAATTTCAGGCGTAGCTACTAAGTATTTAGCACGTGAAGATGCGAAAACACTATGTGTGATTGGTGCAGGAGACCAAGCTGAAGGGTTAATTGCAGCAGTGATGGCAGTTAGAAACATTGAAACTGTGCATTTCTCAAGTCGAACTAAAGAGAATGCAGAACGTTTAGCTCAAAATGTAGAGAAAGATTACAACGTGTCTACAAAAGTGTTTGATGAGGCGGACGATGCGATGGAAGAAGCGGATATCGTAGTCACAGCAACTAATTCAACGAAACCCGTATATTCGCACTCATTACATCCGGGCGTTCATCTCAATGCAGTCGGTTCATTCAAACCAGAAATGCAAGAATTGCCATCTGAGTCCATGCTAGTCGCTAATAAAATTGTAGTGGAATCTGTCGAAGCAGCTATGGAAGAAACGGGTGATTTAAAAGTACCTCAAGAAGAAGGTATTATCACAAAAGAATCGTTACATGGAGAACTTGGCGACATCGTAGCAGGTAAAATCCCTGGACGTGAAGATGATAAAGAAGTCACTTTATTTAAGTCAGTAGGCTTAGCAATTGTAGATATTGTAGTAGCGAATTATTTCTATAAAAAAGCAGTGGAAAATAACAAATAGAAATTTAAAAATAAGAAACCGTGTAGATGGCACTTAATTGTCCCATTTACACGGTTTTTTATAATTATTGAAATAAGTTTATGCTGATTTTTTACGGTTACGTAAATAAACTAAACCGGCACCTGTAATTACTAATACGATAGCGATTCCATGTTCTACAATATCTCCATTTTTACCTGTGTTAGGTAATTGAGTGATAGGAGTATGGTGAGATGTCATAAGTGCGTTAGTAGCTATATTAGCATTACTTTGAGCAGTATTATGTGACTGATGTGCATGAGTTGCATTGTCGACTGTATGTTTTCCTTCATGAGATGGTTTGTTCACCGCTACTTCTATTTTATGTGACGAGTGAGAATTACCATTTAAGTGAACGACTTTATGACAATCTACTGCATGATTAGAATGGTTTGCTTCTTGTCCTTTTGCTCCTACTGTATTTGTATTGTCATGTTGATGTTGCGTAGGGAAGGTGATGATGTTGTCGCCTTTATGGTGGTTGTGTTTACCACTTGCGATGTGACCTTTTGTTGCTTCATTTTCAGAAGAAGAGTGATGTTCTGAACCTTGAGGTGCCTTATGATCTTCATGATAGGCAACTTCGCCGTTATGTTTAGGCGCATCCACGTCTACTCCTTCATCAGTATTTCCATGTTGAGGTGTGCCGTTAGCGTTATTGTTGTTATCGCCAGTGTGAGCGCCTGTATTAGGCTGTTCATCACTTTCAGGCTGGCCGTTAATAATACGCACAGGATCTGTTGTATCATATTTGCTTAAATCCGTTTCTTTAATAAATTGTGCCACGACGGCATCTAATGAAATGCCTTCTTCTCGTTGTCCGCCGAACATATCATAGCCATCCCCTTGGTTAGCTGTGAAATCATTTGTAGTAACGTAGTATGTGCGATTTGGATCTAAGTCTTCGTACGCACCTGTTTCTTTATTCAATACTTTAATCGCATTGACGCGCTGTCCGGGTTCTTTATTGATATCAAAGTATACGCGAATTGAGTCAGACACTTGTAAGAAGCCACCGTTTGGGGCTAATACCGTTTTGCCATCTTGGGTTTCTGTATCTGAACCAAGACTATGTTCGAATGCTTTTTCAACATCTGAACCTTTAACTTGAATTTGTGAAATTAAGTTTCCGAATGGTAATACTGTAATAATGTCGTTTTCTGTTACTTTACCTTTTTCAATAGAAGCGCGAATTCCGCCACCATTTGTCACCGCGAAATCTGGTTGATGTGAGAAATTCTTAGCGCCGTATGCTTCCATTGCATCTGTAATTAAGTTACCTAAATTGGTTTCTTGCGTACGCGCTTGGGCACGTTCTCCGTTAAATGTCACGGTGTTGTTAGGAATGACCACTGTAGATGTTTCTTTCAAGAATTCATCGTTGGCTTTCTTCGTTTGAGCTTCGATTTGAGGGTCAGCTGTCACATCTTTAGCATCCGCCACATTGATTAGTGAAGCATTAACGTCAGAAGCTTTTTTATTTTGAAAATTAAAATCAACACGGCCAACATTAGCTAGTGCCGTTCCAGTCTGAGCAAGGACATTGTTTGTACCATAATGTTCACCATGTTCAATGACCGTATGTGAATGTCCATCTAATACAAAAATCGGTTGCTTGAAAACGCCACTTTTTGTTAATTGATCGATAAGATAGTCGCCACGCCAAATAGACTTTGTCGATTTATCTACACCTAAATGCGATAAAATAACGAACACATCGACCTTATTTTTAATATCTGTCATTGCTTGCGTCACACTAGGAAGCGGGTCTTTGAATTCGACACCTTCTACAGCAGTAGGAGAAGTCTTTGTCTTCGTTTCAGGCGTTGTCACACCTACAATCCCATAACGAATATTATTTTTATTGACGATAGTAGAAGGTTGGAACACACGCTGTCCGTTTTTATAAATATTAGATGAAACCATTGGGAAGTTAAGCTGTTTCTGTAATCGCATTAATTGATCATAACCAAAGTCAAATTCATGGTTTCCGATAGTCATCGCGTCGTAGCCAACGCCATTCATCGCTTTAGCCATTTCTTCACCTTTAGATTTGTTAGATACTGGTAATCCTTGGAAAGCATCGCCAGAATCAACGACTAAATCTGGATGATATTGTTCTTTAAGGCCCTTAAATTTAGCCATACCAATTACTCTGCCTTCATCTTCTACAAAACGGCCATGAATGTCATTAGTATGTAAAATTGTATGCTTTGCAGTATTAGTAGAAGACTTAGGAGTTGGTGCAACTGCTTTTGTTGAAGGTTTAGCAGGTTCTACTGATTTTGTTGCTTGAGTTGTGTCTTTAGGAGTTTCTGTTTTAACTTTCTGTGTTGTATCTGCGGTAGTATTTGGTGTTTCTGTAGTGTTGTTATTTTGCGGTTGTTGTACTGATTCTTGTACAGTTTTTGAACTTTTGTTCTCTTGCGTAGAAGGTTGAGTTTTTGTTGCTACTTCTTGAGTAGGCGCTTCAGTAGTTGCTTTTTCTTCAATTTTTGAAGATGTTGCTACCTCTTGAGAAGCTGGCGTAGCAGTTTTATTAACTTCTTGAGAAGGTGTTTTTACCGATGTTTCATTTTTTGAAAAGGCAGAACCTTGAGATGAATCAAGGGACTTCTCTGAAGTAGCAGGTTGTGTAGAAGGTGACGTCACAACTTGATGTGTTGATGTTGTATCCTGGTGTGTTGGTTTCATATCCTGTTGTGCTGTGGTTATATCTTGTTGTGATGATACTGCATCTTCATGTGTTGTGGTTGTATCTTGATGAGAAGGTGTTTGTACGGATGTAGTTGTTTCAGTACTAACAGCATTATTAGACGAGTTAGTATCTTGTGTTTCGGCAGCGTAGGATGTGCCAGATACTAAACCGAATGCTAAAAATAAAATAAGTATGAATGGAACGAGATACTGTTTCATATTAGCCTCCTTTATGAATAAAATTTACATTTTCATCTTAGCATAAGGCGGGGGATATAAAGCTTTCTTGTGGGATTATTTACGTTAATTTTAAAAATAATTAATAAATATGGTGTTTTGTGGGCTAAGTATCTCTGACTTTTCAAAAAAAGAGAAAAGTAAAAAGGATGTACTTTGTGAGTATACAAGAAAGCGCTTTTATACTATAATAAACATGTAATCAGGGACTATGTATTCTCTGAAAGGACAATTATACGTGTAGAACACACAAAGGGAGCTTTTATTTATGGAAAGAATAATTATTACAGGAGCGCTTGGTCAAATCGGGACTGAGTTGGTATTAAAATGTCGTGAAATTTATGGGAATGATAATGTTTTAGCGACGGATATTAGAGAGCCTGAAGAGGGTTCACCGGTTGCAAATGGACCGTTTGAAATTTTAGACGTAACTGATCGCGATAAAATGATGAAAATCGCTGAGGACTTTAAAGCGGATACGTTAATGCATATGGCGGCTTTATTATCTGCGACTGCTGAGAAGAATCCTCTTTTAGCTTGGGACTTAAATATGGGCGGTTTAATGAATGCTTTAGAAACTGCTAGAAAATATGATTTACATTTCTTCACGCCAAGTTCTATTGGTGCGTTTGGTGATTCAACACCTAAGAAAAATACGCCACAAAATACGATTCAACAACCTACTACTATGTATGGTGTGAATAAGGTTGCTGGTGAGTTATTATGCCAATACTACTTCAAAAAATTCGGCGTCGATACGCGTAGTGTGAGATTCCCTGGTCTTATTTCTCATGTTAAAGAGCCAGGTGGCGGTACAACTGACTATGCCGTTGAGATTTACTTTGAAGCGGTTAGAAAAGGTCGTTATACAAGCTATATCGCGAAAGATACTTACATGGATATGATGTATATGGATGATGCGATTGATGCGATTATTAAATTGATGGAAGCGGATGCTGACAAGCTTGAAACGCGTAATGGTTATAACTTAAGTGCGATGAGTTTCGAGCCTGAGGAAATCAAAGCTGCAATTCAAAAACATTATCCTGATTTCGTGTTAGATTATGAAGTGGATCCAGCGCGTCAAGCGATTGCGGATAGCTGGCCTGATAATATTGATACTAGTTATTCTCGTAAAGAGTGGGGCTTTGATCCTAAATATGATTTAGCTGGTATGACTGAATTAATGTTAAAAGCGATTGAAGAAAAAGAGAAAAATAAATAAGTTTGATGTATTGAACTAGCAGGGTCGTCGTGCCCTGCTAGTTTTTTGTGTGAAAAGGGGTCTAAAATGGATTGCCATTTCACTTAAGTTGAGGCGCTTGCCTAGGGGGCTGGGTCGAGCCTTGGTCTCGACACTCATCCTGCTCCCCTAGGAGTCTCGCAATTACGTTTCGCTATCTATCTTAGAACTACTTACGTAAGTGTATGAACCCTTAAGTTCCTTTCCCCAGCTTGCTTTGTTTGTAGACTTTCTATGTGAAAGTCTTTGTGCTGGGGCCCCGCGCTCAACTGCGTTCCATTATCCATTTTAGAACTACTTACTTAAATACTTGAGCATTTTCATTCAATATATTTATCGTGTTTTTAATACTTTTTTACTTACATAATTATTAATATATATGTAAATAGTACTAATAAAATTGTAGAATTACTAATATTCATTTTCAAAGATGGATTTAAATTAATTGTTAATATATGTTATTTTTGAAGAAAGGGTTTACAATAAGGGTTTAGTTTGAATTTTTTGAAAATTTATTGAATAGAAAATATGAGATTGCTATAATTTAAGTTACTATTAATCAGGAAAACATTAGGAGGTTTTCATCATGTCAGAAAAAGTTAAATTTGAACAACGCGAGACACTTAAAGAAAAACCAGAAGGCAATTTGGGATTTGGTCAGTACTTCACTGATTACATGTTAAGTTTAGACTACGATAGTGATAAAGGTTGGCATGATTTAAAAATCGTTCCTTACGCACCAATTGAAGTTTCTCCAGCTGCACAAGGGCTTCACTATGGTCAAGCAGTATTCGAAGGGTTAAAAGCTTACAAACATAACGGTGAAGTAGTATTATTCCGTCCAGATCAAAACTTCAAACGTATCAACGATTCATTAGCACGTTTAGAAATGCCTAAAGTAGATGAAGAGTTATTATTAGATGGATTAAAACAACTTGTTGATGTTGAACGTGACTGGGTACCTGAAGGTGAAGGTCAATCATTATATATTCGTCCATTCGTATTCGCAACAGAAGGTATTTTAGGGGTAAGAGCTTCTCATCAATATAAATTATTAATTATCTTATCTCCATCTGGTGCATATTATGGTGGCGACACTTTAAAAACAACTAAAATTTATGTAGAAGACGAATATGTTCGTGCCGTACGCGGTGGTGTAGGTTTCGCCAAAGTAGCAGGTAACTATGCAGCAAGCTTATTAGCACAAACAAACGCGAACCAATTAGGTTATGACCAGGTATTATGGTTAGACGGTGTTGAACGTAAATACGTTGAAGAAGTAGGTAGTATGAATATCTTCTTCGTTGAAAATGGAAAACTCGTTACACCAGCATTAAATGGTAGTATCTTACCAGGTATTACACGTAAATCAATTATTGAATTAGCTAAAGAACTTGGTTACGAAGTTGAAGAACGTAAAGTAGGTATCGATGAATTATTCGAAGCATGCGATAAAGGCGAATTAACAGAAGTATTCGGTTCAGGTACTGCAGCAGTTATTTCACCGGTAGGCGTATTAAAATACGAAGACCGTGAAATCGTAATTAACAATAACGAACCAGGCGAAATCACTAAAAAATTATATGACACTTACACAGGCATCCAAAGTGGTAAATTAGAAGACAAACACGGTTGGAGAGTCGTAGTACCAGAATATAAATAATCGAGATTTTAATGAGCTAGAAACGCTGGAATAAAGCGATTTCTAGCTTTTTTTATGTCCATTTATCAAATTTATACATAAAATGTATATAGAAAAAGAAAAATATCTTTAAACCTAATACTTCTATAATATAATAATGGAAAATTAATTATAATAATCTTAAGTATAAACGTCATATTTGTATATATGATAAGTAAGGAGGTGTTTAATTGGAATATAAATCGCTTAAAAAGCTTTTTCATATGTATGGTTGGGATAGTATTGAAACTGAATATAATATGAGATTAAATAGTTATTCAAGTTATGTAACAGATTTTATAATTCATCCAATACAAGATGAAAAACAAAGATTAGAAATTAAATATCCCTTATTTTTTGTTATAAATCGTGCATTATGTATTCGTTTAGAAAAAGTTTTAAACAATTCAGATAGAATTAAGCAACTGTCTACTTCATTACCTAATGTTGCTAATAAATTATACATAAAGCATTTATTAATAAATGAGCTACAAAGTACTAATGAAATTGAAAATGTGAAAAGTACGAAAAAAGAAATAGCTGCTTCTTTAAATAAAACTAAAGGTGAAAATAAACGTTTCGATGGGTTAGTAAATCAGTATATTATGCTAGAAAACGGTAATGTTTCTTTTAATTCAGTATCAGATATACGTGAAATTTTTGATTCTATTGTTTCATCTGAAATTAAAGAAACTGATTTGCCTGATGGAAATTTATTTAGAAAGAATTCAATTGGTGTTTATGATAATTCAAAAAGTAAATGGGTACATAGAAATGAATTTAATGAACCAGAAATCTTTGAGTATTTAACGATGTTAATAAGTTTTATTAAACATTATGAGGCCCCGGCAATTTACAAAATTTTAGCTAGTCATTACATGTTTGAATATATACATCCTTTTTATGACGGTAATGGAAGAGTAGGAAGATATATTTTAGCAAAACTACTAAATGATAATTTAGATTCTTTTACAGCTCTTACTTTTTCATATGTAGTAAATAATAATAAAAATAAATATTATAAATCGTTTGAAGAAGCCTCTGATTATTTTAATAAAGGTGAATTAACAAATTTTATCGATGAGATGATGCAATTACTTATTGAAGGTCAAAATAATATTATAGAAACTTTTGAAAATAACATTAAAATAATTACAAGATTAGCAAAATCACTCGATCAACAAACATTAAATAAATATGATTTAGATGTCCTGTTTGTATTGCTTCAAGACAAAGTATTTGGAAGTAAATATTCAAGAATAAGCATAAAAGAAGTGAAAGATATCGTCGGTTACTCAAGAAATAAGGTTAATGAAGTAATCTCTAAATATGAAGATAAACTTGTTAAATTAAAAAGTAATCCAGTAGTTTACGAAGTGAAAGACAGTTATGTAGAAGAACTGCTTTCGATTGAATTAAAATAATTGTTTTAATAACAGATTTGCATCTTAAATAATCATTTACGCAAGAATGTCCAAAAACTTCTAAAGGAAGCTAAACTATAGGTATAAGACAAATTTATAAGGAGTGAAATCAAATGGCAGACGTATTCGGTTTCATTAAAAAAGTCATCGATTTAGTAAGTGGCATTCTTGTACACGGCGAACCTAAATAAGTTGTTAAATTGTATAGTAAATACCTTCTAAAAGTTAGATCAAATTCTAACATTTAGGAGGTATTTTTTTAATTAAGAATTATAAATTTGAAACGTGGTAATTTTTATTTTTCCTAAAAATATTTAATTGATTCAATTTCACCGCAAAACGTTGATATAAAATCATAAAGCCAAAGCCCCAAGATAGGCTAAATGTAACGCCACCTAATACATCTGTTAAATAATGAGCATGGAAGTATAGTCTTGAGAAGAGGATACTTATCCAAGCAATAATCAATACTGAAGTTAATGACCATTTTAATAGTTGGCTGTGAATTTTCGGGATAAAGAACAGTACAATAATCATAATAACTAGTGTACTAGCTAATGAGTGACCACTAGGGAAAGAAAAACCAGCATCAATAGATAAATGATCGTAAGGACGAGCCCGGTGTAATACATCTTTCAGCAGGATACCTACAATTCCACCTGATGCTACAGTCAATAGTAGCCAAAGAGATAGTATAAAATGACGTTTGAAAAATACTATAATCGCAATGATAATAGTTAAAATAACAAAAGTTACTATATCTCCATAAGTCGCCACTGTGGTCATGTAATCGTTAAACCACTTACCCTGATAATTCATTTGTGGCTCTCCAAATGTATGTAAGAACCAATTGAAAGAAGTTTTATCAATAATATTTATTAATAACATGTGAAGCCTCATGCCTAACACGATAATTAAGAAAGACAACGCACTTATAATAAATAAAATGTTTATTTTAGATTTATTAAATGAAGTATTCATAATTTATTTGCACCTTTAATCATTTTTATTTAGTTTAACGTATTAAAGTGATAAAGTAATCGGCACTAAGACGCATGAATCTATAAGACTTAAAACCTATACACTAGTTAATATGCAAATAAATGCAAATTTATGAACAATAATATTGAAAAAGAAAGACCCCACTAATCTATTGACTAATGGGGTAAGCTTTTACGATTTATGAAATTGAATAACCGTGCTTAATTTTACCCACATATAATAGTTGTAAACTACTTATTTTGATAAAAAATTAATGTTTTCATCAAATAGCACATTCAAATGTTATATTGTTGTTGAAAGTAATATGTTCCACTTTTTAAAAATAAAAGAAAGGTGATAAATATTATGATTATTCGTGCGATAAAAGAATTTATCAAAGGTGCCAAAAAAGGTGTAAACGAAGCTAAAGAAAGTCCAGAGAAATTTGAATATGGCGTATCTAAAGAAGAGGCGCGTCGTAGAAAATTTAGAGAAGACCATAATAACCAAAAAAACAATAACTAAAAACCCTAGCTTTGCTCCAGCCATTTCACATTTCTATACGAATTAGCACTATCTATATTACAATAGAAGAGTTATAAATCATGAATGGCAGGAGTGTTAGTTGAAATGGAATGGATATTATTTGATAAAGACGGAACATTAATTGAATTTGATAAGAGCTGGGAGAAGATTGGCGTTCGTCTTGTAGACAGTTTTTTAGATAAATTTCCAATCGCTGATAAAGAAGCGGCACATCGTCAACTTGGCGTAATTGATGATGCGATTGTGCCGAATTCTGTCATGGGTTCAGGCTCACTGGATGATATGGTGAAGGCATTTAATAATATAGCCGGTGAAGATGTATCGGATTGGACACGTAACACAAGCCAAGAACTTGTAGATAATCGCGTACCAGAGAATAACTGGATTGAAGGCGTTTATGAAACTATTAAAGCTCTGAAAAATGAGGGCTATAAAATTGGTATCGTCACAAGTGACTCTCGAAAAGGTGTCATGCAATTCTTAGAAGATACAAATTCAGAAGACGCATTTGACTTAATCATCTCTACTGAAACACATGCTGCTGAAAAACCAAATCCAGCAGTACTTAACCCATTATTCGATCACTATGATGTTAGACCTGCAGATGTGGTTATCGTAGGAGATACGAATAATGACATGAAAACAAAAGTAAATGCAGAATTGGGCCTAGCAATCGGCGTATTAAGTGGCATCGCTAAAAAAGATGAACTAGAAGACGCAGACTATATCATCGATACAGCCGTAGACGTCCCAAAAATACTAAAACAACACAGCGAAAAATAATTATAGAGTATTAATGTTTGAACATATAAAAAAGTTAATAAATGTGAATTTCCGTTTGAGTAAGTAGTTCTAAGATGAATAACGAATGACGTTGCGCGACTCTTGGCGGAAAAGAAAGAGCTTAAGACTACAGGCTTAAGCCTTTCCCGCAAGAAAGCGTCGCAACAAAATGAGTTAAATCCATTTTAGAACTACGTCAATACACAAAACGCCTGCACAATTCAATTGATTGTGCAGGCATTTTCAATTAACTATTATCTATTATCCACATTGCGATACGTATTAATAATATGCGCAATTTTATCAATAATTGGGTCTAAAGAATCAGGATTTTCATGAATATCATACTCATTAATATTAATGCGAACCACTGGACACGCATTGAAGTTATTAATCCACGTTTCATAACGCTTAAACAGCTTTTGCCAATACTCAGGATCCGTATTAATTTCCATATCACGACCACGACGCTTAATACGCTCAATTACCTCATCATAATCACACTCTAAATAGATCAATACATCTGGCTTTGGAAAATATGGCGTCATTACCATCGCATTAAATAACTCCGAATACGTCTTAAAGTCATCTTCACTCATCGTACCTTGTTCTTCATGCATCTTCGCAAAAATATCCACATCTTCATAAATAGAACGATCTTGAATAAAACCGCCACCATATTCAAACATACGTTTTTGTTCTTTAAAACGCTCTGCTAAAAAATAAATCTGTAAATGAAAACTCCAACGCTCAAAATCATCATAAAATTTATCTAAATAAGGATTATGGTCTACATTTTCAAAAGAAGTCTTAAAATTCAATTTGTCAGCTAACGCCTGTGTTAATGTTGACTTTCCTACTCCCACTGTCCCAGCAATTGTAATAATTGCATTCTGAGGTACGCCGTAATTATTCATGTTCACTATCTCCTATCATTGGTTTAATTTGTTCTAAAATATATTGATAATCTGCTTCATTATTTACAAAATCAATGTCACTTGTATTGATCAATACAACATTTGCGCCTTCTTGTTTTAGAGCTTCATACAGCGCTAAATAATCTCTTTTTAAATTTAATAAATAATCATCTTCAATTTGGTGCTCAAAACTGCGCTTTCGTTTCGCTATACGCTTTTTCAAAATATTTAAATCTGCATCTAAGAAAATAATCATATTTGGCATTTCAATATCTTCCGTCAAAATATCAAAAATGCGATTGAATTTATCAAATTCTGCATCATCCAACGTATTACGAGCAAAAAGTTTATTTTTATAAATATGATAATCACTGACAACGCCTTGCTTCATTTCTGCAATATCTTTGGCTTGCTTATAGCGATTACATAAGAAGAACATTTCTGTTTGAAAGCTCCATTTAGAAATGTCATCGTAAAAATCTGATAAAAAGGGGTTCTCGTCAATAATTTCTTTTTCTTCATAATAATTCAAAGTTTGGCTAAGTTTATGAGCTAAAGAAGACTTACCTACACCGATAGGACCTTCGATTGCGATAAATGGTTTATTCATAATCACATCTCCAAATGTTAAAATAGACAATGAGTATTGTATCACAAGTGAGGTAGGACACACATGGCAAATGATGAATATTACATGAATTTAGCGATTGAGGAAGCAAAGAAAGCGCAACAACTTGGCGAAGTTCCCATTGGGGCCATAATTGTAAAAGATGACGAAATTATCGCGCGTGCTCACAATTTAAGAGAAACTGCACAACAGCCGACTGCACATGCGGAACATATTGCGATTGAACGTGCCTCGAAAGTGGTGGAAAGTTGGCGTTTGGAAGACTGCACGCTATATGTCACGCTTGAACCATGTGTTATGTGTGCCGGCGCGATTGTGATGAGTCGTATTCCTAAAGTAGTGTTTGGCGCCATGGATCCTAAAGGCGGATGTAGCGGTAGTTTGATGAATTTACTTGAGGAGCCTCGCTTTAATCACAGGGCCTCGGTTGTTACGGGCGTTCTTAAAAATGAATGTGGCGATTTGTTGCGTAACTTTTTCCGTGAACTGCGAGCGAAGAAGTCTAAAACAAACATTTAAGCGTACAAACTGTCGTAAATTTGTTAAAATATACACTGAATTTAAAGTTTAAAATTTCATACTTTTGTTAAGCAAATGCCCTTTTTCAAAAAAAGAAAAATTGATAGGGATTAAGTCAATGAAACGAGGTAACTGTATGATTAAATTAATAGCAACGGATATGGATGGCACATTATTAAATGCAGCGCATGAGATTTCTCAAGAGAACATTGATGCCATTAAATATGCGCAATCTCAAGGGATTACAGTCGTTATTGCGACGGGACGTGCGTTCTATGAAGCGAGTACGCCTATCGCTGATACGGATTTGACTGTGCCATATATTTGCCTGAATGGGGCTGAAGTGCGTGATGAATCTCATAATATTATGAGCACTTCTCACTTAAACCATGAATTGGTGGAACGTATTAAATCAATCTTGAATAAAGATAATGTGTATTATCAAATTTATACAAATAGAGGGATTTATACGGAAGATCCTACGCGTGATTTAGATATTTATATTGATATTGCTAAGCAAGCGGGTCAAGAGGCAGATGTTGAAAAGATTAAAGCAGGAATTCAAAAACGTATTGATAATGGTTCACTAAAAGTGGTAGACAGTTATGAAGATATTGAAGATGTTCCTGGTGAATTAATTATGAAAGTGTTGGCCTTTAATCCTGATTTAGAAAAGATTAAAGCAATTGGAGAAGAACTCGCATCTATTTCAAGTTTAGCGATTTCATCATCTTCACGAGGTAACTTAGAGATCACGCATGCAGAAGCACAAAAAGGGATTGCGCTAGAAACGATTGCGGATCAACTTAACATCGATTTACAAGATGTGATGGCATTAGGTGATAACTTAAATGATGCGTCGATGTTAGAGCGCGTTGGTTATCCGGTTGCTATGGAGAATGCAATGCCTGAAGTGAAGGCGATTGCTAAATACGTTACTGATACGAATGAAAATAGTGGCGTTGGTAAAGCAATTATGAAGTTTTTGAAAGAAGAGCAGAATAAATAATTAAAGAGGAGTTTTGTAATGATGAAAGGACTTATTATTGTAGGAAGTGCCCAAGTTGGCTCACATACAAACGCATTGGCGAAATATTTAGTAGGCCAATTTGATAATCATGAAATGGATGTCGATATTTTCGATTTAGCTGAGAAACCATTAAATCAGTTAGACTTCTCAGGCACGACACCTTCAGTTGACGAAATCAAAGCCAATACGAAAGAGTTCAAAGAGAAGACAATGGAAGCGGATTTCTTAATCCTTGGTACACCAAACTATCATGGTTCATATTCTGGTATTTTGAAAAATGCGTTAGACCACGTCAACATGGATTATTTTAAAATGAAACCAGTCGGCTTAATCGGCAATAGCGGTGGCATTGTAAGTTCTGAACCATTATCACACTTACGCGTTATCGTAAGAAGCTTATTAGGTATCGCTGTACCTACACAAATTGCTACACATGACTCTGATTACGGTAAATTAGATGACGGCACATTATATTTAGATGATGAACAATTCCAATTACGCGCAAAATTATTCGTAGATCAAATTGTATCATTTGTGAATAATAGTCCGTACGAACATTTAAAATAAAAAATAATAATACAGAAAAATGTATATATAATAGAAGAAACTAGTTTAAAGAGCGATGAAAATCGCTCTTTTTTTAATTGTAAAATATGTTGCATATTGTTATTTACTTAGTAAGGTAACTTGTTTTGCTCAAATTTAATAGTTCAATAAAAAATTACATATAATTTACAATGTAAATTATGTTTTTTTAGTTTTTTTATCTAAGAAATGTGGTATATTGTTTTTGCATATAATTGTTAGTCAATTATTTTCTAGCAAATATATAAGGAAATATTTTTAATTTTGTAAAATGTTTTCTAACTCAATAACAAGTGTTGGAGTAATTAATCGAAAATTAGGAGTGATTTTGTTTGAGAAAAAAACAGAACAAAAGACTAGATTTTCTACCGAATAGACAAAATAAATATTCGATTAGAAAATTTACTGTAGGGACAGCTTCCATATTAGTAGGGGCTACATTAATTTTTGGAAGTGCACATGACGAAGCAAAAGCTGCTGAAAAAGATCAAGTAACTACTACTTCTGACAGTAGCCAACAGTCGAGTGTTAAAGAAAAAGGAAATGTGCAGACTGTTGAAAAAAATTCATCACAAACTGAACAAGTAGATGTAACACATCAACCTCAACCAAGTACGGAAGAGATTAGTAAAGAAGCGACAACTCAAGCACCAAGTACAGAAGAAACTAGTAAAGAAGCAACAACACAAGAGCCAAGTACAGAAAAAACTAGTAAAGAAGCAACAACACAAGAGCCAAGTACAGAAGAAGCT
>NZ_PPRC01000020.1 GCF_002902565.1 Staphylococcus petrasii
AGTGATAATGGAACACTTAAATTTATAGATATGGATAGTGAATCAGATTTAAAAGGTTCAAGTAAACGTCAATCAATCATAATGAGTTATAAAAATAAACCTAAAGATACGCTTTTAAAATTACATCCTGGAACTGGTGAGGCCAAAGTGAAAAATAAAGCTTTTCATGATGGGAAAGTTGGGAAAAGTAAGAATATTGTAGAATTTTACACTATAAAAAGAGAAATTATTATAAAATAATTGTATACATAAATAAATGTCGACGGACTATTTCAAAGTTCGTCGACATTTTTTCTTAATAATTAGCGAAGGTTAAATCTGTATCAATCTGGCCAGTAAATTGTTGTATATCAAGTTCATTGCCATCAAGCCATGATTGGAAATCAATTGAAGTGGGCGTTTGATTCTCACCTAATGTCATCCAAGCCGTTAAACTTTGCGGTTCATACATAGAAGTATGTATCGTACCTGACCAACTTCTAAATAATTTACTATAAATTTCATATTGAGGATTATTAAAAAGTTTAAAAGCAGTGAATTTATCTAAGTCTTGTGACACTTGGTTAACGGTACGTTCTAAACGATCACGAGATTCTGTTGTATAATTTCGATTTTCATGCGTTAGCAATTCAAAATGATTGGTACACACTTTATTGTATCTAACATCGAAGGAACGAGGCGTGATTTCGACAATAGCGTGATTTAATTGTTTGTCCATTAAAATATAACTAAATGAACTTCTATGAGGAAGTTCTTTTAAAAATCGAATCGCTTCTTCAACATCTTTACAATGCTCTAAGACTAAGCGACCAATCATATAACAGACAAAACCATTAGCGGGTTTCTTACGATGCATAAAGTTATAACCCATACAAAGACCAGCTTCATTCATCCCATCCATACGTCCTGTAACACGTGAAGTAGGACCAATTTGCGCTAATCCACCATCATTAGGTTGAAATAATAAATATCTGCCATCGTAGGTAGCAGGGTGGTAATCATAATTACGTACCATATAATCTGGACCTTGGAATACGGTACAACCACTTTCTTTTAAATCAGTAAAGCGATAATGAGCAAAGTTTAAAATCATTTGTTTCGTTGGCAAATTAAGTACTTCTTGCATTCCCATTAATTCTTCCCAAATTTGGGGCGCATACGTTTGAAAAACGGAATAAGTTTCATTTACATCTATATCAAAACGTGGCATACGTTTTTTCCATTCGCGTTCACGATTTTCTAGTAAAGGCGTTTGTTTAAGCCATTGAGCCGTGTTAACACCTAAATCAAAATGTGACCCTCGAAACGTCATGATATCTGATTTCACTTGTTGCATGAGAAGGCCTCCTGAAAATTCAAAATATTGTAAAATAGCATTAATTGAAAACTAATATAATTATTACTATACTGAACATGATAGCAAGAAAATTCAAAAAAACAAGGAGGGGTATAGGATGTTTTCAGAGGCGTATTATAGAGTGGTTGATTCAGTAAAATCTTGGTGGTTATCTTAGATTGAATTGAAATTTAAATATTATGAAGTTCTATAATTTTTGAAATTCGTTTTTTAGCGATTATTATAAGACGAAAAAAGGTATCTATTTAACCATCACAGTAAGTATGATAAAATATAATATTGTAAACGCACTTATTTTTATTTCAGAGGTGAAACTTAATGTGGGATTTAATTAAAGGTTTATTCAAATTCTTATTAAGCTTTGTAGTCATTACTACATTAGTAATTGGTGTAGGCGTAGCTGCATTTGCTTACATTTTCAAAAAAGACTTTGAAGATATCGAAAGAAAAACAAAAGAAATCGTTTCAGATATCGAAAGCAATAATGCTTAATTAATTAATTTAACTATCCAGTAATTTCTTATGAAGTTGCTGGATTTTTTATTTGAACAAAATGATTTAGTTCTAAATAAAAACTTAGAGTAGGAATAATTGGCATGTATATCTTACTTTTAATAAAATGAAATTAATAAATGATTGGAGGTTTTTCTATGGCAACGAGAGGTTATATTGGATCTTACACTAAAAAAGAAGGTAAAGGTATTTATCGCTTTGAATTAAATGAAGATAATGGCCAAATTGATTCAGTTGAAACTGGATACGAGATTGAAGCTTCAACATATTTAGCACAAACTGGAGACTTCTTATATGCGATTACTAAAGAAGGCGAACAATGCGGAGTAGCAGCTTTTAAAAAAGATGAAGAAGGTAACTTAACATTAATTAATAAATGTTTAGAGTCTACTCAAGGCACAGGATGTTATATTTCTGTTGCATCTAATCGCAATTATTTATTTGAAGCGGTTTATGGCGCTGGACTAGCACGAATCTATGAATTAAATAAAGAAACTGGCGAAGTAGTTAGATTAATTGAAGAATTAGCACATGACTATCCAACAGGTAGCCATGAACGTCAAGAACAACCACATGTTCATTTTATAAACGAAACACCTGACAATAAATTTGTAGTTACTGCAGATTTAGGCACAGATAGATTAGTCACTTATGAATTTGGTGATAATGGATTTAAAGAGCATGCTGTTTCTCAATTTAAAGATCAAGATGGCCCTAGACATATTGCTTTTCATAAAAATGGAGAATATGCATATGTAGTACATGAATTATCCAATTATGTAAGTGTCGTGCGTTATAATGATGGGAAGTTTGAAGAAATAGAACGTCACTTAACAATTCCTGAAGACTTTGAAGGAGATACTAAATTAGCAGCTGTTAGATTATCTCATGATCAACAAAGTTTATATGTAAGTAACCGAGGTCATGATAGTATTGCAGTATTCACTGTTACTGAAGATGGTGCAGCGCTTAACCCTGTAGAAATTGTAAAAACTGGAGGAGAATTCCCTAGAGATTTCAATATTACAGAATCAGATGAATATCTTGTGTGTGCTCATCAAGAAGGGAATTATGCAGTGACTGTTTTTACTCGTGACACAAATTCTGGTAAGTTGACACCTAAAGATAATCAACATATAGCTCCTGAAGGTGTATATGTAGGATTTTTAGAATAATTATAATTAAAATAAAGCTACGACATTTAAATGATGTCGTAGCTTTATTTTTTAATTTTTGAAAAAGGCTTTAATATATTTAAATTTACCTTTGTATGGTGGATAAATAATACTTGAATCTAAGCGTGTAGATTTAAAGATATATGATTTTTGATGACTAAATGTGTCGAAAGTATATTTACCGTGATATTGACCTATACCTGAAGCGCCTACGCCACCAAATGGTAAGTTTGGATTTGCTAAATGCATAAGTGTGTCATTGATAGCACCGCCACCGAATGATAATTCATTTAAGACACGGTGAGTAGTGTTCTCATCTTCACTAAATAAATATAAACTTAAAGGTTTTGATTTACTTTGGATAATATCTAGCGCTTCGTCAAAATCATCGTAAGTGATAATTGGTAAGAGTGGACCAAATATCTCTTCTTGCATAATTTTGTGACTTGGATTAATTCCTTCTAAGATTGTAGGTTCAATATAACGTTCAGATGTGTCCGTTTTACCACCAAATGATATTTCATTTTGATGGACGGCTAATAGTTCACTTAATCTGTTAAAATGTTTTTCATTAACAATTCGTCCGAAGTCAGGACTTTTTTGAATATCTTTGCCGTAAAATTCGCGTATGCTTTGTTTTAAGGCTTGAATAAGTTCATTTTTAACTTTTCGATTAACAAGAATATAGTCAGGAGCGACGCAAGTTTGACCAGCATTTGTGAATTTACCAAAACTGATACGATCACTTGCTACTTTTATATTCGCTGTTTCATCTACAATGACAGGGGATTTACCACCTAGTTCAAGCGTAACAGGTACTAAATTCTTACTAGCAGCTTCATAGACAACTTGGCCAACTTTCTCACTTCCTGTAAAGAACATATAATCGAATGGTAGATTGATTAAAGCTTGTGTTTCTTCGATACCGCCTTCTACAGTAGAGATATATTCAGGCGCAAATGTTGATTCAATTATTTTGCTAATCACACTAGCTACGTGAGGTGTTAATTCAGATGGTTTAACGATGGCAGTGTTACCAGCAGCAATGGCACCAATTAATGGTTCAAAAACAAGTTGTACAGGATAATTAAATGGACCGATAATTAACACTGTGCCATAAGGTTCAGGGTTGATATAACTTTTAGAAGGGAACATGAATAAAGGTGTGTCTACCTGTTTTGTTTTAGACCAGTTTTTAAGTTCTTTACGCGCCATCTTAATACTTTTTAATAAAATACCGATTTCTGTAGCGTAAGCTTCAACAGGACTCTTACCTAAATCTTCTTTTAAAGCTTCAAGTAATTCATTTTCATGATTTTTGATACTCTTACTTAATTGTTTTAATTGTTGTTTTCTAAATTTAATATCTTTCGTTTTATGTGTTTTAAAAAAGGTTTTACTATTTTCAAATTGTTGCGCTATTGATGACAAGCACATGACCTCCTTGAATTTTAAATATTTTTAATAAATTACCTTAATAAAAATAGTGAATATGATTTATATTATCTATACCCAATTCTTAAATAATTTAAAAAAACTGAGCCACAAATTGTGACTCAGTTTAAACAAAAACGTCAAATTATTTAGTTAATACTTCAGTAATTTGTGGTACGACTTGTTTTTTACGTGATACAACGCCAGATAAGAAGGCCATGCCATCATCTAATTGAACTTTGAAAGCTTCGCCGACTTTATCTTTTTCAGAACCTACAACTAAAATTTTAGAGTCACTATTAATAATATCAGTCACTACTAATACAAATAAATCGTATTTTTCGTTAGTACTTGATTCTAACATTGCTTTTTCTAATTCATCTTTACGATCTAATACTTCGTCAATATCAACTGTATTAACTTGAGCGATACGAGTTACGTAGTCACCCATGTTAAATGATTTAGCATCCATGTCTAATAATTCTTCAGCAGATTTATCAGTAGTAGACGCACCTGCTTTTAACATTTCTAAACCATATTCGTCTAAATCAACATTAGCGATATCTTTTAATTCTTTAGCAGCATTCACATCTTCTTCAGTGCATGTTGGAGATTTGAATAATAAGCTGTCAGAAATAATAGCAGAAATCATTAATCCTGCAATTTCAGGTTTGATTTCAAAACCACGTTCTTTATACATTTTATATAGAATAGTTGCAGTACAGCCAACTGGTTCAGCACGATAGTATAGTGGACCTGCTGTTTCAAAGTTAGCGATTCTGTGATGGTCAACTACATTTAAAATTGTTGCATCAGCAATTGTTTCTGCACTTTGTTGGAATTCATTATGGTCAACTAGAATAACGTTTTGTCCTTCTAGATTATCACTTAATAATTCTGGTGCTTTGACTTCAAAATGATCAAGCGCATATTGAGTTTCAGCGTTGATATCGCCTAAACGATAAGCAGTCGCTTCAGAATTACCAGTTAATTGTTCAAAATCAGCCATGATGATAGCTGATGAAATAGCATCAGTATCTGGATTTTGATGTCCAAAAATATAAGTTTTTGCCATAGTTTTAATTCACCCTTATCCTATAAATTTAATATCATTTTAGCATGTTTTAAGGTTATACTTCTACCTCGGCGCCTAGTGAGTTTTGGAAATGGCCTAATGCCCACTCATGTCCTTGTGCATTAAAAGAGGCAACGCCGTCTTTTGGAATGACAATATGGTAACCAAGATTATATGCAGAAACGGCAGTGTGTAATACACAAATATCTGTACAAACGCCGACAATTTCAACTTCAGTGATACCTCTCTCACGAAGTAAGCTATCTAAAGGCGTGCCATAAAATGAATCATAACGACGTTTGTCTAGGTAATGAATGTTGTCACTATCTTTATGTTTGTCATAAAAAGTTTTAACGTTTCCATATAATTCACGACCTGGCGTACCAGCAATATTGTGTGGAGGGAATAGTTTCGTTTCTGGATGATATTCATCGTTCTCATAGTGCAAGTCCATCATAAAGAAGATGTTATCATTTTGAGCTTGATAGTCTTCAAGACGTTGAATAATAAAGTTTTCAATATCTTGACCGGGTTTGCCACAAGTTAAACGGCCATCGTCTGCGATAAAATCATAAGAATAATCTACAACAATTAAAGCTTTTTTAGTCATATTCTACCTTCCTCTCAAGTGCATGTTTGAGGTAATTAAAAATTGTATAATAATATAGATAAGACTGTTAGATATACCTCAAATATAGTTTAACTAAATTTGTTAACTATAGTATAGCTTTACTCTAAATTTGATACAAATTTATACATAAATTTTAAAATTGTAATACATAATGATAGATAGGGGACAATAAAAATGTTAATTAATGCTCAAGATTATGGGTTAAAAGGGAAGAATAAACGTAGAGATACTAAGGCAATTCAACGTGCATTAAATGCTGCAAAAGATGGCGAGCATACCGTTTATATTCCTAAAGGTACCTATCATATCGGTAAAGCTTTAGTGATATATGATTCAACAACACTGCTTCTTGAAGATGACACAGTATTGTTACGTTGTAGTAAGGACGCTTTATTGAAAAACGGGAAACGATTTGGTTTTTATCATGGTTACAAAGGAAACAGTCACATTTATATTAAAGGTGGCATATTTGATATGAATGGTGGAGATTATCCTTATAATAATACGGCAATGTCTATTGGGCATGCGGAAGATATTCAACTACTAGGTGTAACTGTTTTAAATGTAGTAGGTGGCCATGCGTTAGATGCTTGTGGTATTAACGGTTTATATATTAAAGACTGTGTATTTAAAGGATTTTACGATATCAATGGGGACCGCTCATTTTCAGAAGCAATTCAATTAGATATCCAAGTGCCTGGTGCATTTCCTAAATTTGGCACGACAGATGGCACAATTACTAAAAACGTTGTTATTGAAAATTGTTACTTTGGCGACTCAGAACATCCAAAAATGCAAGCATGGAATAGAGCTATAGGTTCCCATGCGAGTCGATATAACAAATTCTATGATAACGTGCATATCCGAAATAATATTTTTGACGGTTTAAATGAATATGCCTTAACACCTTTAAAAGCTAAAAATATGATTATTTCACGTAATGAATTTAAAAATTGTAATGGTGGTATTCGCTTTTTAGGTGTAAAAGATGGCAAGAACGCCGCTGACCCAATAACAGGTCTCGTTCAAGCGTCTCAAGCAGGAGAGAATTTCAGTGTGATTGGAAATATCTTTGAAGGCGAAATGAAGAGAGATGCAATTCACGTGAGAAGTTATAATAATGTAAAACACACGAATGTCTTTATAGCGGGGAATATATTCGATCATGCCTCGCAAAAAATACATTTAGAAGATATTTCTGATTTAACCTATAACCAAAGCGATGATGTGCCAGTGAAAAAATTAACGTTCAATAGTATATATCATAAAATAGGCTAAGACTTAAAAAAATATGCTCTGGGAAAATGATTAACGGCTTCCCAAAAGCAGGATTTTCGGCAGAGACCGTCACGACTCGACAAAATTTGGGAATCAATTTTGCTCATCGTTCGGTTCTGCTCAAATCCTAAACGCTTTTGTCCAGACCTCTTTTAATGTCTATTAAATGCTCCAATGACTTTTACTTTAAAATCTAACGTTTCTAAGATAGACATCACTTTATTGAGTTCATTACATAAACCAATATCAGCTTGAACGTAGAAGCGGTACATGCCTAGTTTCGTTTTTAAAGGTCGCGATTCAATCCATGACAAATTAATATTAAATAACGCAAAGGTATTTAAAATACTCGCTAATAAGCCGGCTTTATCAAATTTCGGTGTAATAAGCAGTATTGTATTTTTAGCTTCCGAATTATAGCGGTCGTGATTTTTCACCACTAGGAAACGAGTCACATTATGAGGATAATCTTGAATGTTACTATCTATAGGCGTATAACCATATGCTTCACCGCTTCCAAGAGGCGCGATGGCACCTTCAGTATCTGAAATTTTATCTAATCCTTGTATAGTGCTATCCACATAATCATATGTAAATTGGTGTCGATAAATATAAAGGCTTGTTTGGCTTATAGCTGGCGCAATTGAATATACTTTTTTTATATTTTCCACGGTAGCACCTTCTTTACCATATAGCGCAAAGTTAATGGCTAGGTGAATTTCACCATGAACATAAATTTCTTGTAATGCTAGTGCATCAGCAATAATGTTGATTGTTCCTTCGATAGAATTTTCAATAGGTACAATACCGATTGAGTCGTCATTTCCATTAACTGCTTTGACTACTTCATATAAATTCGACTTCGGTGAATATGTAGCTTTCTCTTCAGAGATAAAAGTCTTTGCAGCTAGGTAAGAGAACGTCCCTTTAGGACCTAAATAATATAGTTGCATCTTATAATGTCACCCCATGACTGTTGAACACTAGTGGAATGGACATTTCATCGATTGTTTCTCTTTGTAATGGAAGTTAGGGTCTTTCATTTCATTGTGATAACCATGATGATAATTCGCTGTTAACGTTGGTGAAAGTGGAGGTGCTAACCAAGACCATTTACCAGTCACTTCACGTTGTGCTGCATGCTCTTTCTGTTCAAATAATTCAAATTGCTTTGATGCAGTCAAATGATCAACGATAGATACACCTTGAGATTTAAATGAATGATAGACAGCATAATTTAACTCTACTAATGTTCGATCTTTATTAAATGATTTATTTTTAAGTGTATCAAATTCGAAAGCTTCTGCAACTTTTTCTAATAAATCATATCGATAGGGGTCTGTGAAATTACGTACGGCTATCTCTGTTACCATATACCAGCCATTAAATGGTGCAGTAGGGTAAGTGATACCGCCAATTTTTAAATCCATATTAGATATGATAGGCACACCATACCACTTTAAATTTAAATCTTTTAATTTTGGAAAATGGTCATGTTCAATATCGACTTCTTTTACTAAAGACGGTGGTAAGTTATACAACTTTACCGATTCGCCATGCAATTGATAAATTAATGGCAAAACATCAAAATCTGTACCTTGCCCTTGCCATCCTAAATGTTGTGCCAATTGTGTGATGTCACGTTCAGACGGGTCGCCTTTATCTTCATAACCTGCATAACGTATAAGTTGATTGTTGTATATGCGGGGTGCCTTTTCAGAAGAGAAAATAGTAATATAAGGCTTGATCTTACCGTCGTTCGTTGCTTCGTCTAAATGCGTATTAATCGCTTCGATGAAATCTGCTTCAGTCGTCACGTCTCGAGCGTCTTTCACGTAAAGTGAATCCCAAAATAGACGACCGATACAGCGATTAGAGTTTCGCCATGCCATTTTTGCCCCGTAACTTAACTCCTCATAAGTATGCGTATAGGTACCAGTTTGTGCGATTTCTTCTTTGATTTCATTGATTCTTTCTTCTGTTTTATTCGTTGGATATGCTAATTCGGAATACATGGTTTGTATAAATGACTTTGCTTCTTCAAATATCATATGAACACCTCAATAAGTATTATAATCTAGGCAACTAATGAACACATTCAAATATATTTTTTGTCACGAATTTGTCAGATAACTTTATTTTTATTTTTAAAAAAGGGTAAATGTTGAGAGAATACTCACAATTCACTTATTGTGATAAAATATACAAAAAGGATCGTTAGGAGAGATTAAGGTGTATCGTTACGAAGATGATAGTTTAATGCTACATAATGATTTATACCAAATTAATATGGCCGAAAGTTACTGGAATGATGGCATTCATGAACGTAACGCTGTATTTGATTTGTATTTTAGAAGTATGCCATTTGAAAGTGGTTACGCTGTGTTTAATGGATTAAAACGAGTAATTCAATTTATTGAGAATTTCCACTTCAGTGATTCAGATATTGAATACTTACAATCTATTGGATATCAAAATGATTTCCTATCTTATTTAAAGAATCTTAAATTTACAGGTAATATTCGTGCTATGCAAGAAGGGGAATTATGCTTTGGGAATGAACCATTATTACGCGTCGAAGCGCCTCTTATTCAAGCACAACTGATTGAAACGGTATTATTAAATATTATTAATTTCCATATATTAATAGCTACAAAAGCGAGCCGTATCCGCCAAGTAGCGCCGAATGATACGTTGATGGAATTTGGAACAAGACGTGCTCAAGAACTTGATGCAGCAGTTTGGGGCGCACGTGCAGCTTATATAGGTGGGTTCGATTCAACAAGTAACGTTCGTGCTGGTAAATTATTTGGTCTTCCAGTTTCTGGAACACACGCGCATGCGTTAGTACAAACATACGGTGATGAATATAAAGCATTCAACATTTATGCTGAACGTCATAAAGATTGTGTCTTTTTAGTAGATACGTTCCATACCTTGAAATCAGGTGTTCCAAACGCTATCAAAGTAGCTAAAGAATTAGGCGATAAAATTAATTTCGTTGGTATTCGTTTAGATTCAGGCGATATTGCTTATTTATCAAAAGAAGCACGACGTATGTTAGATGAAGCGGGCTTCACTAATGCGAAGATTATCGCTTCTAATGATTTAGATGAACAAACGATAATGAACTTGAAATCTCAAGGCGCTAAAGTGGACTCATGGGGTGTAGGTACGAAATTAATTACCGGCTATGATCAACCAGCGCTAGGTGCGGTATACAAATTAGTAGCGATTGAAGATGAAAACGGAGAATATATTGACCGTATTAAACTATCTAATAACGCTGAAAAGGTTACAACACCTGGTAAGAAAAAAGTTTATAGAATTATTAACACAAAAACTGGTAAAGCAGAAGGTGACTACATCACGTTAGAACATGAAAATCCTAATAATGAAAAACCTTTAAAAATGTTCCATCCAGTTCACACATATAAAATGAAACACATTAAGCATTTCGAAGCCATTGACTTACATCACTCTATTTTTGAAAATGGTCAACTCGTTTATGATTTACCAAGTGAAAAAGAAGCACAAGATTATTTAAAACAATCACTTTCTAAATTATGGGATGAAAATAAACGTTACTTAAACCCTCAAGAGTATCCAGTAGACTTAAGTACAGCATGTTGGGATAATAAACATAAACGTATTTTTGAAGTCGCAGAGCATGTAAAAGAAATGGAGGAAGACAATGACTAAATTACAAGATATCGTAGTGAAAGAAATGAAAGTGAAAAAACAGATTGATAGTGAAAAAGAAGTTCATGAAATTATTCATTTTATTAAAGAATATGTTCAATCTCATGCTTTTATTAAATCACTCGTGTTAGGTATTTCAGGTGGTCAAGACTCTACATTAACAGGTAAACTTGCTCAACTTGCTGTAGAAGAACTACGTAAAGAAGGACGAGAATGCCAATTTATCGCAGTGAAATTACCATATGGTATACAAAAAGATGCTGATGAGGTAGAAGATGCGCTCAAATTTATTCAACCAGATGAAACAATTACAGTTAATATTAAGCCTGCGGTAGACCAAAGTGTTCAATCACTGAAAGAAGCGGGAATTGAACTAACAGATTTCCAACGTGGTAATGAAAAAGCACGTGAACGTATGAAAGTACAATTTTCAATAGCTTCTAACCGTAGCGGTATTGTTATTGGCACAGATCACTCTGCTGAGAATATCACTGGTTTCTATACTAAATATGGCGATGGAGCTGCTGATATTGCACCAATTTTCGGATTAAATAAGCGACAAGGTAGACAATTATTACAATATTTAAATGCGCCTAAACATTTGTATGAAAAAGTGCCAACAGCGGATTTAGAAGATGATAAACCGCAATTGCCTGATGAAGAAGCACTTGGCGTTACTTATGATCAAATTGATGATTATTTAGAAGGTAAAGAAGTGCCAAGTGAGGCACGCGAAACGATTGAAAAGCATTACGTTCGCAATGCGCATAAACGTGAGTTGGCTTATACACGTTATACTTGGCCAAAGAATTAAATTCGAATGACAACGGTTTTCTTGCAGTCTTTAATCTTTAAATTATTTTTTAATCACTATTCTATAAAGATTTTTTAGTGACAAATTAAATATTCACTGATAAAATAATTTCGATTTCAGTTATACAAGGAAGAAATGGGGATTAACATGTCAGTGATAACATCAAATCCATGGTCCATGGTTATAGCGATATTCATCATCAATGTGTTTTACGTAACGTTTTTAACAATGCGTACGATCTTAACATTAAAAGGTTATCGTTATATGGCAGCAGCAGTGAGTTTCCTTGAAGTATTAATATATGTGGTTGGTCTTGGGCTAGTAATGTCTAGTCTTGATCAAATACAGAATATCTTTGCATATGCTTTCGGTTTCTCAATAGGAATCATTGTAGGTATGAAGATTGAAGAGAAACTTGCCTTAGGATATACAGTCGTCAATGTAACTTCAGCAGAATACGAATTAGATTTACCTAATGAATTAAGAAATTTAGGTTATGGTGTTACTCACTATGAAGCACATGGTAGAGATGGTAGCCGAATGGTTATGCAAATTTTAACACCACGTCGTTTTGAACGTAAATTAATGGAAACAGTTCGTAACTTAGATGAAAAAGCATTCATCATTGCTTATGAACCAAGAGCAATTCATGGTGGATTCTGGACGAAAGGCGTACGTACACGTAAAGTTAAAGCATATGAAGTAGAAGAAATAGAAAGCGTTGTGGAACACAGTGAAGTTCAGAGTAAATGAGAACGAAACGATTGCTGATTGTTTAGCACGTATGCGTGAAGAAGGCTATATGCCAGTCCGTCGCATTGAAAAACCAGTTTATACAGAAGATAAAAATGGTAATGTAGAAGTTTTACGACAAGACATTCAATTTGTAGGTAAGAAAATCGAAAATGATTAATTGAATAGAAAGATTTAAAAGAGAAATCTAAGTGCAATTTATAAATATTGATAGCACTTAGGTTTCTTTTTTTATTGGAGACATCAGTGTCTATTTTCTAAATAATCTATTATACTTATTATATAGAAAAAAGGTTTACACTTTTTAAATAGAATCTGTTAAACTAAAAACAAGTACTTAAACACGAACTATTAACGTGTTTTTATAATTAATGTACAGTTTTTGTGATGAATCTAATACATAGAATAGGAGTTTAAAAATGATTGAACGTTATTCAAGAGAAGAAATGGCTAGTATTTGGACAGACCAAAATAGATATGAAGCGTGGTTAGAAGTTGAAATTTTAGCATGTGAAGCATGGAGTGAATTAGGCCACATTCCAAAAGAAGATGTTAAAAAAATTAGAGAAAACGCTAAAGTTGATGTTGAACGTGCGAAAGAAATCGAAGAACAAACACGTCACGATGTTGTAGCCTTCACTCGACAAGTGTCTGAAACTTTAGGCGAAGAACGTAAATGGGTTCATTATGGATTAACTTCAACAGATGTCGTTGATACAGCTTTAAGTTATGTGATTAAACAAGCTAATGAAATATTAGAAAAAGATATCGAACGTTTTATCGACGTATTAGAACAAAAAGCTAAAAAATATAAATATACTTTAATGATGGGACGTACACATGGTGTGCATGCTGAACCTACAACATTTGGTGTAAAAATGGCATTATGGTACACAGAAATGAAACGTAATTTAAAACGTTTTAAAGAAGTACGTAAAGAAATTGAAGTAGGTAAAATGAGTGGCGCAGTTGGTACGTTTGCCAATATTCCACCAGAAATTGAAAGTTACGTATGTAAACATTTAGGAATCGACGCTGCACCTGTTTCAACTCAAACGTTACAACGCGACCGTCATGCTTACTACATTGCAACATTAGCATTAATTGCTACTTCTTTAGAAAAATTTGCAGTAGAAATCCGTAATTTACAAAAAACTGAAACACGTGAAGTAGAAGAAGCATTTGCTAAAGGACAAAAAGGTTCATCAGCAATGCCTCATAAACGTAATCCAATTGGTTCAGAAAATATCACAGGTATTTCACGAGTTATTCGTGGTTATATTACAACAGCTTATGAAAACGTACCTTTATGGCATGAACGTGATATTTCACATTCATCTGCAGAACGTATCATGTTACCTGATGTAACAATCGCATTAAATTACGCGTTAAACCGTTTTACAAATATCGTTGATCGCTTAACAGTATTTGAAGATAATATGAGAAATAATATTGATAAAACATTTGGTTTAATCTTCTCACAAAGAGTATTATTAGCTTTAATTAACAAAGGTATGGTTCGTGAAGAAGCATATGACAAAGTACAACCTAAAGCGATGGAATCTTGGGAAACTAAAACACCATTCCGTGATTTAATTGAACAAGATAGTTCAATCACTGAGGTGCTTTCTAAAGAAGAATTAGATGAATGCTTCAATCCTGAACATCATTTAAATCAAGTAGATACTATTTTCAAACGTGCTGGATTAGAATAAACCTATACTCTTTTTTCAATAAAATGACTACACTTTAATTATTTAATGCGTTAAAATAAATGTATATTGAAATTGGAATATAGGGGTTGTTTGTGATGCAAATCGAGAAACTACGCGGAGAAGCATTAGATGAATTATTTGATGCGATATTAACACTAGAAAATAGAGAAGAATGTTATGAGTTCTTCGATGATTTATGCACAGTAAACGAAATCCAATCATTATCTCAAAGACTTCAAGTCGCTAAAATGATTAAACAAGGTTTTACTTATGCCACAATTGAAAAAGAGTCTGGCGCTTCAACAGCTACCATTTCTAGAGTAAAACGTTCATTACAATGGGGTAATGATGCATATACAATGATTTTAGACCGTTTAAATATTGAAACAAAAGAATAAATGTTATATATATCAGGCTGAGACTTTGTGTCTCAGCCTTAATTAATGCCTTCTTGTTCAAAAATTTAAATTTTATTTTTCCTATAAAAAGCCGAGGAATCTATTTAGAACTCAAAGATTAAAAATGCTATAATTTAGTGTATGTTAAAAAAAGGAGTTATGGATATATGTACGACATTAAAGAGTGGCAACATGTGTTTAAACTTGATCCCGCAAAGGATATTAGTGACAAGGATTTAGAAGCACTTTGTATGTCTGAAACTGATGCAATAATGATTGGTGGTACAGATGATATCACTGAGGATAATGTCATTCATTTAATGAGTAGAGTGAGACGATATCCATTACCATTAGTGCTTGAAATTTCAAATTTAGAAAGTATTATGCCTGGCTTCGATTTTTACTTTGTACCAACTGTATTGAACAGTAAAGATACTAAGTATCACAATGGCATTTTACATAAAGCGTTAAAAGAATATGGTCATATGATTAATTTCGATGAAGTCATATTTGAAGGTTACTTGGTGCTTAATGCAGAAAGCAAAGTAGCACAAGTGACACAGTCAGAGACAGAGTTAACTACAGAAGATATTGAAGCATATGCACAAATGGTAAATGATATGTACAAATTACCAGTTATGTATATTGAATATAGTGGTACATATGGAGATGTTGAACAAGTGAAAGCAGCATCTCAAATGTTATCAACGACTCAGTTATTCTATGGTGGCGGTATTAGTTCATTAGAAGAAGCTAAGGAAATGAAAGATATTGCTGATACTATTGTAGTAGGTAATATAATTTATTCTGATATTAAAAAAGCATTAAAAACTGTAAAAATAAAAAAGGAGTCTAATAAATGAATTCATTAGTAGCAAACATGAATAAAGAGCAAAGTGAAGCTGTAAGAACGACTGAAGGACCATTGCTTATTATGGCCGGCGCTGGTTCTGGTAAAACAAGAGTATTAACGCATCGAATCGCTTATTTATTAGATGAAAAAGATGTTTCTCCTTACAACATATTAGCAATCACTTTTACAAATAAAGCAGCAAAAGAAATGAAAGAGCGTGTAGAACATTTAGTAGGAGAAGAGGCACAAGTGATCTGGATGTCTACCTTCCACTCAATGTGTGTGAAGATATTAAGACGTGATGCTGACCGTATTGGTATAGAACGTAACTTTACAATTATTGATCCTACCGATCAAAAATCTGTTATCAAAGATGTCTTGAAAAATGAAAATATTGATAGCAAGCGTTTTGAACCGCGCATGTTCATTGGCGCAATTAGTAATTTGAAAAATGAATTAAAGACACCTGAAGATGCGATGAATGAAGCAAATGATTTCCATTCACAAATGGTAGCGACAGTTTATAGTGGTTATCAACGCCAATTATCACGAAACGAAGCATTAGATTTTGATGACTTAATCATGAAGACCATTCGTTTATTTGAACGTGTGCCAGATGCATTAGAATATTATCAAAATAAATTCCAATATATTCACGTAGACGAATATCAAGATACTAACAAAGCACAATATACACTTGTTAAATTACTAGCAAGTAAATTTAAAAATCTATGTGTAGTAGGTGACTCTGACCAATCTATTTATGGTTGGCGTGGTGCCGATATCCAAAATATTTTATCTTTCGAAGAAGACTATCCTGAAGCTAAGACCATTTTCCTAGAACAAAACTACCGTTCAACTAAGACGATATTAACAGCTGCCAATGAAGTTATTAAAAATAACACAGAACGTAAGCCTAAAGGATTATGGACAGCTAATACTGGTGGGGAAAAGATTAAATATTATGAAGCGATGACAGAGCGTGATGAAGCGGAATATGTAGTACGCGAAATCATTAAACATCGCAAATTAGGTAAAGATTATAGCGACATGGCTATTCTGTATAGAACAAATGCCCAATCTCGTGTACTAGAGGAAACATTTATGAAATCGAATATTCCTTACACAATGGTAGGGGGTCAAAAGTTCTATGACCGTAAAGAGATTAAAGACTTATTAAGTTATTTACGCATTGTCGCTAATAGCAATGATGACATTAGTTTACAACGTATTATTAATGTCCCTAAACGTGGTATTGGTCCATCTTCAGTTGAGAAGATTCAACGCTACGCAATGGATAATAATATCAGTATGTTTGACGCATTAGGCGAAGTTGATTTTATTGGTCTTTCTAAAAAGGTTACACAAGAATGTATTCAATTCTATGAACTTATTCAAAACTTAATCAAAGAACAAGAGTTTCTTGAAATTAGTGAAATTGTAGATGAAATCCTTGATAAATCAGGTTATCGTCAAATGTTAGAACGTGAGCAATCGATTGAATCACGTTCACGCTTAGAAAATATCGATGAGTTTATGTCAGTACCTAAAGACTATGAAGAGAATACACCACTTGAAGAACAATCATTGATTAACTTTTTAACAGATTTATCATTAGTGGCAGATATTGATGAAGCGCAAATTGAAAATGGTGTGACACTAATGACAATGCACTCTGCAAAAGGTTTAGAGTTTCCAATCGTCTTCCTCATGGGTATGGAGGAATCATTATTCCCACATATTCGAGCAATTAAGAGCGATGATGAGCATGAAATGGAAGAGGAACGCCGTATCTGTTATGTAGCAATTACGCGTGCAGAAGAAGTATTATATATTACTCACGCAACATCACGTATGTTATTCGGACGTTCCCAATCAAATATGCCATCACGTTTCTTACGAGAAATACCTGAAGATTTATTAGAAAAGCCTGCGAAACAACAACGACAAGTTATTACTCCTAAATCAAAAGCGCCAGCTAAACGTGGATTTAGTAAACGTACAACATCATCTAAAAAACAAGTATCCGCTTCAGACTGGAAAGTTGGCGATAAAGTGACGCATAAATCTTGGGGAGAGGGTATGGTAAGTAATGTAAGTGAGAAAAATGGCTCAGTCGAATTAGATATTATCTTCAAATCTGAAGGTCCTAAACGACTCTTAGCCCAATTTGCCCCAATTACTAAAAAGGAGGATTAATGAATGGAAAACATCCAACAACGTGTTAATGAACTACATGATTTATTAAATCAATATAGTTATGAATATTACGTGCAAGATAATCCTTCAGTTCCTGATAGCGAATATGATAAATTATTGCGCGAATTAATAGATATTGAAGAGGCACATCCTGAATACAAAACTGCTGATTCACCAACTGTACGTGTAGGAGGAGAAGCTCAATCTTCTTTTGAAAAGGTTGATCATGATACACCAATGCTTAGTTTGGGGAACGCCTTCAATGAAGAAGAATTACGACGTTTCGATGCACGTATCCGTGAACAAATCGGACAAGTTGAATATATGTGTGAATTAAAAATTGATGGTTTAGCTGTGTCACTGAAATATGTAGACGGACGCTTTGTGCAAGGATTAACACGTGGTAATGGAACAACAGGTGAAGATATAACAGAAAACCTACGTACCATTCATGCGATACCTCTAAAAATTAAAGAACCTTTAAATTTCGAAGTACGTGGTGAAGCTTATATGCCACGAAGTTCATTTATGGCTTTAAATGAAGAAAAAGAAAAGAATGAGGAACAGCCATTTGCCAACCCTCGAAACGCAGCTGCAGGTTCATTAAGACAATTAGATCCTAAGTTAGCAGCAAAACGTAAATTGAGTGTATTCTTATATAGCGTCAATGATTTTACTGATTTTGAAGCTACAACGCAAAGTGGGGCGTTAGATGAATTAGATCGCTTAGGATTTAAAACCAATCATGAACGTGAACGCGTTGCTGATATAGAAGGCGTATTAGAATATATTAAAAAATGGACAGAGCAACGTGAAAATTTACCTTATGATATAGATGGTATTGTAATTAAAGTTAATGACTTAGAACAACAAGATGAAATGGGCTATACACAGAAATCACCAAGATGGGCAATTGCTTATAAATTCCCAGCAGAAGAAGTAATTACTAAGTTACAAGACATTGAGTTAAGTATTGGACGTACAGGTGTGGTGACACCTACAGCTATTTTAGACCCAGTCCGCGTTGCAGGAACAACTGTTTCAAGAGCATCACTTCACAATGAAGATTTAATTAAAGAACGTGATATTCGTATCGGAGACAGTGTCGTTGTGAAAAAAGCTGGTGACATCATTCCAGAAGTCGTACGCAGTGTCATTGACCGTCGTCCTGAAGACGCCGTGCCATACCATATGCCGACGCATTGCCCAAGTTGTGGACACGAACTTGTACGTATTGAAGGAGAAGTTGCACTACGTTGTATTAATCCTCAATGCCAAGCACAATTAGTTGAAGGTCTTATTCACTTCGTTTCACGACAAGCGATGAATATTGATGGTTTAGGTACAAAGATTATCCAACAACTTTATCATAATCATCTAATTAAAGATGTTGCGGATATCTTCTATCTTACTAAAGATGATTTATTACCTTTAGAACGCATGGGCGCTAAGAAAGTAGATAATCTGTTAAATGCTATTGAAATGTCTAAATCGAATTCATTGGAACATCTATTATTTGGCTTAGGTATTCGTCATTTAGGCGCTAAAGCAAGCCAAGTCCTTGCTGAGAAATATGAAACGATGGACCGTTTGCTTGAAGTAACAGAAGAAGAATTGGTAAGTATCCATGACATTGGTGATAAATTAGCGCAATCCGTTGTTACTTATCTTGAAAATGAAGATATTAAAGAATTAATTGAAAAACTTAAGCATAAGAATGTTAATATGAAGTATAAAGGTGTCAAATCTAGTGAAATAGAAGGGCATCCTGATTTTAAAGATAAAACAATAGTGTTAACAGGAAAGCTACAACAAATGACACGTAAAGAAGCGACGGCTTGGTTGGAAATGCAAGGAGCAAAAGTTACAAGTAGTGTGACTAAAAGCACTGACATAGTCATTGCTGGCGAGGATGCAGGTTCAAAATTAACCAAAGCAGAAAAATTTGGCACAACAGTTTGGACTGAAGACCAATTTGTAGCGAAACAAAATGAAATATCAGGTTAGAGGAGTACGGCAATGAAGCGGACACTACTATTAGTTATAATTTCGCTCGTGCTATTAGCGGCATGTGGCAACGGTAATAGTAATAAAAATGATCAATCAGTTAATAAGCAACAAGATACACAATCAAATTCAAATAATGTTAAAACAATCGCTACCGATAAAAATGTTCAAGGCGATAATTACAGAACAATCTTACCATTTAAAGAAAGTCAAGCACGTGGTGTCTTACAAGATAATATGGCAAATAGCTATAATGGGGGAGACTTTGAACATGGCTTACTAAACCTAAGTAAAGAAGCCTTTCCTACAGATAAATACTTATATCAAGATGGTCAGTATTTAAATAAAGATACGATTAATGCTTATTTAAGTCCTAAGTATTCTAAAAAAGAAATCGATAAAATGAGTGAAAGTGAGAAAAAATCTAAAAAAGCAAATCAGAATTTAGGTTTAAACCCTTCTCATGATGGAGAAACGAAACCAGAAAAAATTGCTGACAATTCTCCTGCCTATTTATCGAATATTTTAGAACAAGATTTCTATGATAGTAATGATACTAAAGGTTCTAACATTAAAGGTATGACAATTGGATTAGCTATGAATAGTGTATATTATTATCAAAAAGAAAAAGATGGACCAACGTATAGTAAAGACCTTGATGATAAAGAGATTGAAAAACAAGGTAAAGCGATGGCATCTGAAATGTTAACGCGATTACGCGCTAATGATGATTTAAAAAATATTCCTATTCAATTTGCTATTTATAAACAATCAGGTCAAGATTCAATTACACCTGGTGAATTTATCGCAAATACAGTGGTAGATGATGATCAAACTAAAATCAGTAAGTGGAATAAAATTAATGAAGTATCAACATTATTACCTTCTGCGACTGCTGAGAAGTATGATGAAAACTTAAATAATAACTTCAAACAATTTAATAATAATTTGCAGTCATATTTCACTAACTTTACTCAAGCAGTAGGGAAAATCAAATTTGTTGATAAAAAGCCACAACAATTAACGATTGATTTACCAATTGATTATTATGGTCAAGCTGAAACAATTGGCATTACGCAATATGTGACTACACAAGCTGAAAAATATTTTGACAATATTGATAGCTATGAAATTCGTATTAAAGACGGTAATAATGCGCGTGCTTTAATTACAAAAACTAAAGATGATAAAGAACCACAAGTTCATATTTATGATAATTAATGAAGTAAGTTTAGAAAATTATTCATAAAAATAGCCAGTAAATGAATTTATAAAACCCATTTACTGGCTTCTTTATTTACAATACTTTGTTTTGTCGACTCGCTTGTCTATGGGATTGGATCGAGCCGTAGTCTTGTAAAGCAGTTCTTAAATGGATTGTCATTGCACTTTAGTTGAGATGCTTGCCTAGGGGGCTGGGTCGAGCCTTGGTCTTGTAAAGTAGTTCTTAGATGAATGTTACTCATTTTGTTGCGACGCTTTCTTGCGGGAAAGGCTTAAGCTTGTAGAATTATAAAGGCGTTCTTAGATAGATGTTCACTCACTTAAGTTGCTAAGCTTTCCAGGGGTGCCGTCTCAGCCTGTAGTCTTCGACTGGCACTGCTCCCCTAGGAGTCTACACAACTACGTTTCGTTATCTATCTTAGAACGCCTTACGCAAGTACACGGGCACTTGTGTTCAATATAAAAAAATGCCAAGAGTCGCGCAACGCCATTCGTTATTCATCTTAGAACTACTTACGTTCATCATTAAACGTAAACCTCTCAGGTGTCACACAACGTCATTCGTAGTTCATCTTTAGAATTTCTTACATTATTAATATGTAATTTTAAATATGCATACTTTAAAAATAAGGTACTTTCGTATAATTTAATGAGAATCATTAAACTAACTAAGTACCTTACAAAAATGAATTTACATATTTTATTAATGAAAGCTTCAATTCTGAGTCTCATTATTTAATATTTGAGTATTTATTTTTCTCTTACGATTGATTTAACTTTATCTAAATCTCGTTTTACAAATTCACCAGGTGATTGAGTTAATAAGCTGACAACATAAGTTACGATGACACTAGCTAAGAAACCAGGAATGATTTCATACATACCGAATAACTCGTTGATATTAGCTAAAGGTTTAATCCATACTATCCAAACAATCACGACTAGGGCACCAGCGACCATACCACTTACAGCGCCAGCACGTGTTAACTTTTTCCAGTATAAAGAGAAAAGAACAAGTGGACTGAATGAAGCACCGAAGCCTGCCCAAGCATTACCAACTAAGTTAAGTATCGTGTCATTTGGAGACCAAGCAATCGCAATTGCTACAATCGCTACTGCTAATACAGATAAACGGCCAACTAACACGAATTCTTTCTGATGAGTATTAGCTCGTTCTTCACCACGAAATAGTTTATAAAAGTCTTCAGTTAATGAACTTGAAGTAACTAATAGTTGAGATGAAATTGTGCTCATAATGGCAGCAAGGATAGCTGCTAATAAGAATCCACCAACTAATGGATGGAATAGAATTTGGCTCATAATAATAAATAACGTTTCTGGATCTTCCATTTTAATATGATTATCAGAAATAAAGGCAATACCTGTTAAACCAACGCCTACTGCACCTAAAAGACCTACAGCCATCCAGCTAATACCTAGACGACGAGCTTTTGGTAATAATTTATGTGATTTGATAGACATAAATCGAACGATAATATGAGGCTGTCCAAAATAACCAAGCCCCCAAGCAAAAAGTGAAATGATACCTAAAAATGTAGTACCTCTAAATAAATCCATATTTGTTGGTTTCATTTCAGCAACACGGTGAAACGTATCCCAACCATTAAGTTGCATCATTGCTACGATAGGCACCATGACCATTGCTATTAACATGATTACCCCTTGGAAGAAGTCAGTGATAGATACAGCTAAATATCCTCCAAAGAAAGTATAAAGTATCACGATGACCGCTACTAAGATTAAACCGAAATGATAATTTAATCCAAATGCGCTTTCGAATAATTTACCTCCAGAAACAAATCCAGAATGCGTATATAAAGTAAAGAATACGACAATGATGAGACCAGAAATAATTTTGATAATGTTTTGTTTATCATTTAGACGATTTTTGAAAAAGTCTGGAAGCGTGATAGCATCTCCAGCGATTTCTGTATACACTCTTAAACGTGGTGCGACTACTAAATAGTTAATATAAGCACCAAGTGTAAGACCAATAGTAATCCATATTGCTGATAGGCCAGTGCTATAAACTGAACCTGGTAGTCCCATAATCATCCAACCACTCATATCAGAGGCGCCTGCAGATAATGCAGTAATGTAGGGACCAATGCTTCTCCCGCCCAACATATATTCACTTAAATTACCTGTGGCTTGTTTGTAACCATAATAGCCAATAACTAATAAAATAATAAAATAAATCGCAATCATGATATAAGTTTGCCAATCTGTGTTAACATGACTGCTTAAACTTGCTCCCAAAGTAAACATCTTTATACCCCCTTTATTCTTTTTAGGTGAATGCTTATAAAATATTTAGTTTCAATAGATTATGAATAACTGCACCTATAAATTAAATTAGTTACATGTAATATTATACATTATAATGAATACATTAGAGAAGTATTATTTTAGAAAATGTGTACTAATTAACTTTTAACATTAGTTAGTAAGCGTTTTCTTAAATAAAATCTAATTAATGAATGTTTATACTTTAATTGCATAATTTATATTATTTAAACCTTTATAAAGTATTTGAATTATGAATAATTTTAAATAAGTTACATAAAGAAGTAGAGTTATACTTAGTTAATTTTCAAAAAAAGCGAGATTAAGCACTATACCAATATGAATTATGAGAAATATTTAGATTTTTCATCGGAAATTTGATACAATTTTATGATGAATGAGTAATAAGGAGGCTTTTTAATTAATGACTAAAGTTACACGCGAAGAAGTTGAACATATAGCACATTTAGCAAGACTTCAAATTTCTGAAGAAGAAACAGAAATTATGGCTAACACGCTTGAAAGTATCTTAGATTTTGCGAAACAAAATGATACAGCTGTTACAGAAGGTGTTGAGCCAACTTATCATGTATTAGATTTACAAAATGTGTTACGTGATGACAAAGCAATCGAGGGCATTCCTCAAGAACTTGCATTAAAAAATGCTAAAGAAACAGAAGATGGTCAATTTAAAGTACCAGCTATCATGAATGAGGAGGACGCTTAAGATGAGTATTCGCTATGAATCAGTTGAAAAATTATCAGAAATGATTAAAAACAACGAGATCAAACCTTCTGAAATTGTTAAAGATATTTATGATGCAATTGAAGAAACTGATCCAACTGTTAAATCATTTTTAGCTTTAGATAAAGAAAATGCAATCAAAAAAGCTGAAGAGCTAGATGAGTTGCAAGCTAAAGGCCAAATCGAAGGTAAATTATTTGGTATTCCAATGGGTATCAAAGATAACATTATTACTAAAGACGTTGAAACAACATGTGCTAGTAAAATGTTAGAAGGTTTCGTGCCTATCTATGAATCTACTGTAATGAATAAATTAAATAATGAAAATGCCGTGTTAATTGGTAAATTAAACATGGATGAATTCGCAATGGGTGGTTCAACAGAAACATCTTACTTCAAAAAAACAGTAAACCCATTTGATCATTCAGCAGTACCAGGTGGTTCTTCAGGTGGTTCTGCAGCAGCAGTTGCAGCTGGTTTAGTACCATTTAGTTTAGGTTCAGATACAGGTGGTTCAATCAGACAACCTGCAGCTTACTGTGGTGTAGTAGGTATGAAACCAACATATGGTCGTGTATCACGTTTCGGTCTTGTAGCATTCGCTTCATCATTAGACCAAATTGGACCAATCACACGTAACGTTAAAGATAATGCTTTAGTTTTAGAAGCCATTTCAGGTGTTGATGAACACGATTCAACAAGTGCACCAGTAGAAGATGTAGATTTCACATCAGAAATTGGTAAAGACATTAAAGGTCTAAAAATTGCATTACCTAAAGAATATTTAGGTGAAGGTGTAAGCGAAGACGTTAAAGAAGCAGTTAAAAATGCTGTTGAAACTTTAAAATCTTTAGGCGCTGACGTAGAAGAAGTTTCATTACCAAACACTAAATATGGTATTCCTTCATATTATGTTATCGCATCATCTGAAGCATCAGCTAACTTAGCTCGTTTCGATGGTATTAGATATGGTTACCACTCTAAAGAAGCACAAACGTTAGAAGAATTATACAAAATGTCTAGATCAGAAGGATTTGGCGATGAAGTAAAACGCCGTATCTTCTTAGGTACGTTTGCATTAAGTTCTGGTTACTATGATGCATACTACAAAAAATCTCAAAAAGTAAGAACATTAATTAAAAATGACTTTGATAAAGTATTTGAAGATTATGATGTTGTAGTAGGTCCTACTGCACCAACAACTGCATTCAACTTAGGCGACGAAATCGATGATCCTATAACAATGTATACTAATGACTTATTAACTACGCCTGTTAACTTAGCGGGTCTACCAGGTATTTCTGTTCCTTGTGGCCAAGCAAACGGACGTCCAATCGGTTTACAATTCATCGGTAAGCCTTTTGATGAAAAAACGTTATACCGTGTTGCATATCAATATGAAACACAATTCAATTTACATGACGCATACGAAAAATTATAAGGAGTGGAAATAATGCATTTTGAAACAGTTATCGGACTTGAAGTTCACGTTGAGTTGAAAACAGACTCAAAAATGTTCTCTCCATCACCAGCACACTTTGGAGCTGAACCTAACTCAAATACTAATGTTATTGATTTAGCATATCCAGGTGTTTTACCAGTTGTTAATAGAAGAGCTGTAGACTGGGCTATGCGTGCATCAATGGCACTTAACATGGATATTGCTACACATTCTAAATTTGACCGTAAAAACTATTTCTATCCAGATAATCCAAAAGCTTATCAAATTTCTCAATTTGACCAACCAATTGGTGAAAATGGATATATTGATATTGAAGTAGATGGTGAAACTAAACGTATTGGTATTACTCGTCTTCACATGGAAGAAGATGCTGGTAAATCAACACATAAAGATGGTTACTCTTTAGTTGACTTAAACCGTCAAGGTACACCATTAATCGAAATCGTATCTGAACCAGATATTCGTTCACCTAAAGAAGCATATGCTTACTTAGAAAAATTACGTTCAATCATTCAATACACTGGCGTTTCTGACTGTAAGATGGAAGAAGGTT
This sequence comes from Staphylococcus petrasii, assembly GCF_002902565.1. Taxonomy (GTDB): domain Bacteria; phylum Bacillota; class Bacilli; order Staphylococcales; family Staphylococcaceae; genus Staphylococcus; species Staphylococcus petrasii. The sequence goes on from NZ_PPRC01000020.1 coordinate 26,196, forward strand.
CATTACGTTGTGATGCCAACATTTCATTACGTCCATATGGTCAAAAAGAATTCGGTACTAAAACTGAATTGAAAAACCTTAACTCATTTAACTATGTAAGAAAAGGTTTAGAATATGAAGAAAAACGTCAAGAAGAAGAATTATTAAATGGTGGAACAATCGGACAAGAAACTCGTCGTTTCGATGAATCTACTGGTAAAACAATTCTTATGCGTGTAAAAGAAGGATCAGATGACTATCGTTACTTCCCAGAACCAGATATCGTACCTTTATACGTAGATGACGAGTGGAAAGAACGCGTACGTCAAACTATTCCAGAATTACCAGACGAACGTAAAGCGAAGTATGTAAACGAATTAGGTTTACCTGAATACGATGCACATGTATTAACACTTACTAAAGAAATGTCAGACTTCTTTGAAGGTGCTATCGAGCACGGTGCTGACGTTAAATTAACTTCTAACTGGTTAATGGGTGGTGTGAATGAGTATCTTAATAAAAATCAAGTTGATTTAGAAGATACTAAATTAACACCTGAAAACTTAGCAGGAATGATTAAACTTATTGAAGATGGCACAATGAGTAGTAAAATTGCTAAGAAAGTCTTCCCAGAATTAGCTGAAAATGGTGGAGATGCTAAACAAATCATGGAAGATAAAGGTTTAGTACAAATTTCAGATGAGGCTACTTTAACTAAATTTGTTACTGAAGCTTTAGATAATAACCCACAATCTGTAGAAGATTATAAAAATGGTAAAGGTAAAGCAATGGGCTTCTTAGTCGGTCAAATCATGAAAGCGTCTAAAGGCCAAGCTAATCCACAAAAAGTAAACCAAATTTTAAAACAAGAATTAGATAAACGATAAAATTAATTCTATAAAAATCCATCTCATGATAAAAGGAAGACAAACCTTATGTCCTATTCCCATCATTTGAGGTGGATTTTTTGTTTTTTTATAAATTTTATAATTTTTAAATAATCTTGATTAAGATAATTGGATGAAATACTTTTATCTCACTCCTAAATCATTTAATATAAGTGTATGTAAAAAAAGTTGAGGGATAATTTATGAGAAAACGTGCAAGAATCATCTATAATCCAACTTCTGGAAAGGAAATGTTTAAGCGAACTTTACCAGATGTTTTAATAAAATTAGAACGTGCAGGCTATGAAACAAGTGCATACGCAACTGAAAGGGAAGGCGACGCTACACTTGAAGCGGAACGTGCACTGAAACAAAATTATGATATTCTTATTGCTGCAGGTGGCGATGGTACTTTAAATGAAGTCGTAAATGGGATTGCAGAACAACCAAATCGTCCCAAACTCGGCATTATACCAATGGGTACAGTAAATGATTTCGGTCGCGCTTTACATTTGCCAAGTGACATTATGGGAGCTGTAGATGTAATAATAGAGAATCATACGACGAAAGTAGATATTGGTAAAATGAATAATCGCTATTTTATCAATCTAGCAGCTGGTGGGAAATTGACTCAAGTCTCTTATGAAACACCTAGTCGTTTGAAATCCATTGTAGGACCATTTGCGTATTACATAAAAGGTTTCGAAATGTTACCTCAAATGAAGGCAGTCGACTTAAGAATTGAATATGATGATAATGTCTTCCAAGGTGAAGCATTACTATTTTTATTAGGATTAACTAATTCTATGGCTGGCTTTGAAAAGTTAGTACCAGACGCTAAGCTAGACGACGGACATTTTACTTTAATTATCGTTGAAAAAGCTAACCTAGCAGAACTAGGGCATATCATGACATTAGCATCAAGAGGGGAACATACGAAACATCCGAAAGTGATTTATGAAAAAGCAAAATCTATCAATATATCTTCATTTACAGAAATGCAACTAAATGTAGACGGAGAATATGGTGGTAAATTACCAGCTAATTTCTTAAATTTAAAACGTCATATTGAAGTATGTACGCCTAAAGATATTCACAATGAAGAGTTAACTGAAGACCAACAAGATGACGTGGAACATTAAGTAAGGTCAAAAAGCCGAACGACATAAAAGTGAAAATTAAATAATTTAATAAATATTAAGAAGAGGTTGAGTCATAGTTTGACAACACAGGGGAAGTATCATCACCTATATTAAGCTACTCAAACCTCTTTTTCATGTGGGGTGAAAAAGAGTGGAAGCATTAAAGAAAAACGACATAAAACAGGGACATGTAGTCGACTTAACGCATGAAGGTCACGGCGTCGTTAAATTTGACCGCTATCCTGTATTTATTCCAAATGCGCTAATTAATGAGGAAATAGAATTTAAAATTATTAAAGTGAAGAAGAATTTCGCTATTGGAAAATTGCTTGAAGTTAAACAAGCGAGCGAAGACCGAGTTGAACCTCCTTGTAAATATTATTGGAAGTGTGGAGGATGTCAATTACAACATATGACATATGAAGCGCAACTCGCTATGAAGAAAGAACAAGTGGTAAATCTTTTCCATAGAAAAGCGCAGTTTAACGAGACGTTAATCAATGACACGATAGGTATGGAAGACCCATGGCGTTATAGAAATAAATCACAATTACCTATTGGGAAAAATAAAGATAATCACACTATTATGGGATATTATCGTCAAAGAAGTCATGACATCATTGATATGGATAGTTGTTTGATTCAAGATCAGCAACATCAAGAGATTATGAATCATGTTAAACAGTGGCTTATTGATTTCAATATAAGTATATATAATGAGCGTACTAAGAAAGGACTATTAAGACATTTAGTTATTCGTACAGGGCATTATACAGATGAAATGATGGTTATTTTTGTGACGAACGGTTCTAAATTTAAACAGGCTCAATTATTAGTTGAAAAGTTAACTCACACGTTTCCAAACATAACGAGTATTAAACAAAATATTAATGATAGCCATTCTAATGTGATTATGGGACAACAATCTATTACATTATATGGCAAAGATAAAATTATTGATTCATTAAGTGATATTACCTTCAAAATTAGTGACCAATCGTTCTATCAAATTAACTCAAGTCAGACGGAAAAATTATATGGAAAAGCCATTGAGTATGCACAATTAAATGGACAAGAAACAGTGCTTGATACTTATTGTGGAATTGGCACAATTGGTTTATACATGGCACCAGTAGCTAAACATGTATACGGAGTGGAAGTTGTGCCATCAGCAATTAAAGATGCCAAGCAAAATGCGACCTTAAACGGATTTGATAATACGACTTTTGTCTGTGGTAAAGCAGAGGAAGTCATTATAGAATGGAAACAACAAGGAATTAAACCAGATGTAGTCATGGTCGATCCTCCCAGAAAAGGATGCGATGAAACCTTCTTACAAACACTTCTAGCACTTAACCCGAAACGTATTGTTTATATTTCTTGTAATCCTTCTACACAACAACGAGATGCACAAATTTTAGCCTCTAGTTATGACTTAAAAGAGATTACACCAGTGGACATGTTCCCTCAAACAACACACATTGAAACGGTTGCTTTATTTGAAAGAAAAGAAGATAAATAAACAATTTTTATCTTTTTAGAAGTGGTTAATTCTTCTTTCATATTCAATCTAGTTTGATTAATATTAAGAAATGATTACAGAGTGTTTAATTTACAAAAAAATACTTTTTTTCTTTTATTTGTCCATGTATACTATGAATGAATTAAGAGGGATAGGGGGTCATAATTGTGCATAAAATCGATTTAAATCATAACCGATTAAACTTATCGAAGTTTATTGCCATACAAATCGTCGTTATATTATTTGCAATTTTACTAACATATAAATGGGCTTTTTCATTTACAAAAGTGATCGAACAATCATTTTTAACTAATATAGTATTTGGGTTATTAGGCTTTGGTATCGTCCTAGCTATACATGAATTAATCCATCGTTTTTCTTTTTATGTTTTTTCAAAAGGGGAGAAACCTCATTTTAAATATAAAAAAGGAATTTTATTAATTCATATTTCGAAAAAGTACTTCAATAAATGGCAATTTTGTACAATTATGTTAGCTCCAGCGATTATGATTACTGCTGCTTTAATGGTTTTATTTAGTTTTTATTCTTACTCATCGATTATCTTTATGTTAAGTATACATATTGGTTATTGTTTACTTGATTTATATTTAGTAGGTATCGTGTTAATTAATAAATTCAAATACGTTCAAGCCACTGACGAAGGTTTATATATGTATCACTATCAACCATTCCAAGCTCAGAATGATTACGAATAATATAAGTTAAGTCTCAATACAATCGTACTATGCACATCTCATGAGTTTTACTCATAGACGCAGTATAATTGTATCGAGGCTTTTTTTATTTTTATTTTCAGGAAAAGGAGGGACATGATGGCAGAAAGACGTATTGTGCATATCGATATGGATTGTTTTTACGCACAAGTCGAAATGAGAGATAATCCTAAGCTACGTGGGAAACCTGTAATCGTAGGAGGAAAAGCAAGTAACCGTGGTGTAGTGTCGACAGCATCTTATGAGGCACGTAAATATGGCGTTCATTCTGCCATGCCGATGTCTCAAGCGCATAAACTATGTCCTAATGGTTATTATGTTAGAGCGCGTTTTGATGCGTATCGTGAAGCTTCTGGTATTATTATGAATATTTTTAAAAGCTATACAGATGTTGTTGAACCGCTTGCTTTAGATGAAGCGTATTTAGATATTACTCATTTAGTGAGACCAGATATGCCGGCTTCTAAAATTGCTGCCTTTATTCGTCGAGACATTTTCGAAAAAACGGGGTTAACCTCTTCAGCGGGCGTCTCATATAATAAGTATTTGGCTAAACTGGCGAGTGGGATGAATAAGCCGAATGGCATGATGGTCATTGATTATAATAATGTGCATGATATTCTTATGAAGTTGGATATTGGGGAGTTTCCCGGTGTCGGAAAAGCGTCGAAGAAGATTATGCATGAACATGAGATTTATACTGGAAAAGATTTGTATGAGAAATCAGAGTTCGAATTAATTCGCTGGTTTGGTAAAAAAGGAAGAGGACTATACAACAAAGCGAGAGGCATCGATAACAGTGAAGTTAAAGCCACGCGTATTCGCAAATCTGTAGGTACTGAGCGCACCTTCTCAACAGATGTGAACGATGATGATGAGATTCTAAGGAAAGTGTGGGAGTTATCAAGTAAGACGGCAGAACGCTTAGCTAAACTACAAAAGTCTGGCAGTACAGTAACTGTAAAGATTAAGACCCATAAATATGAAACATTCTCCAAACAACGTAGTTTAAGAGAAATGGTAAGTAGTGAAACAGACATTTATAACGTGGCATATGATTTGTATAATGAATTAAAAGATCCGGATGTACCTATTCGCTTAATCGGAGTAACAGTCGGAAACTTAGAACAAGCCACATATCAAAATATGACCATATATGATTTTATTTAGAAGATAAAGGTTTATCGTTTTATAAGACAAATTTGACTCTAGTCTTAGATATCAACCTTTATCTTTTAAATTTTTACCATAAATCTGTAACATACTATCCAGATTATCATAGTGTTTTAACAATCTAAACGTAATCATGGCGCATGCTTTCGCATCGTTCAGTGCATCATGATGCCCATGGAAATCCAATTTATAATGGTTCATTAAATGCTTTAAGCCATAGCGATAAGCGCTAATTGTGCGTTTAGCTAATTGATAAGAACAGAAATACATTAAAGAAGGCGTTTCTATTTTTAATTGCTTTAAACTTTGATGTAGCACATTCATATCAAACGCTGCATTATGCGCTACCACAGGAAGCTCGTCAATGAATTGCAACATATAAGGATAGACATATGCAAAGCTAGGCGCATCTTTAACATCTTCAGGCTTTATGCCATAGACAGCTATATTTGTTTTTGAAAAGTAATCAAATGGATTTACTAGCGTATAGAATGATTCTATGATTTCATTATCAACTACTTTCACCATACCAACTGAACAAATACTAGTACGCTTACCATTAGCTGTTTCAAAATCGAGTGCTACAAATGAATTACTAGACATATACGGCTCCTTTCTTTAATTAAAGATGTTGTTAGTTTAGCTTAATATCGCTTAAAATAACAGAAAGTTGCACACAAAATAACCCGTATTACTCCAAACTGTGGGGGAGAGTAATACGGGTTAAATTTATGCATTAATTTTTAAATTAAATTTAAACTTATTCTTCGTTGAATGAACGAGATGCAAGTTCTTTTTCATATAAGTATAATGTGTTGCAATCGTCACCGATACGAGTTAAGTAATCGATGTGAGTTTCAAATGTAGCTTCTTCTTCTACTTGTTCATCTAAGAACCAATTTAAGAATGAAATTGTAGCATAGTCTTTATCTTTTTGAGCAATTTCAGATAAGTTGTAGAAACGACGTGTTACGTCTTGTTCTTGAGCTAAACCATCTTTGAATGTTTCTAAGATAGAGTTGAACTCAGTTTTTGGTGCAGGAATTGCTCTGAATTCCGCACGTTCTCCACGATCATTGATATAGTCATAGATTTTTTTACCGTGGAAGCGTTCTTCTTTAGCTTGTTGGATATAGAAGTTAGCAAATCCTTCGTATGATTTATCATCACAATATGCCGCCATTGCCATATATGCATGTGCTGCGAAATACTCGTGGTTCATTTGGTCATTTAATGCTTCTAATAAGTCTTTACTTAACATAATTAAGTCACCTCAAATAAAAAATTTAGTCATCTCTGTTTGTTCTTTTTGAGTATAACAAATTTATTCTCATTAGTAAATAATAATTATTATAATCTAGAGTGTAGAATATCATTTCTAATTGAGAATGTTTTTTGTTATACCCGTAACGTGTTATAATTATGCGAGTGAATTAAACAAGGAGGAAACTCATGAGACAATGGACTGCAACCCACTTAGCTAAATTGGCCCGTAGAGCAAGTATCGCAGCTGGTAAAAAGGGTACTGACTTACCTGGCCAAATTGCACGTAGAGTGGATCAAAATATATTACGTAAATTAGCCGCACAAGTAGATGATATCGTATTCGTAAGTGGTACGAACGGAAAGACTACCACTTCTAATTTAATAGGTCATACCTTAAAAGCGAATAATATCGATATTATTCATAATAACGAAGGCGCAAACATGGCGGCTGGTATTACATCAGCATTTATTATGCAATCAAATAAAAATACAAAAGTAGCGGTAATTGAAATTGATGAAGGTTCTATTCCGCGTGTATTAAAAGAAGTAACACCAACGATGATGATTTTTACCAACTTTTTCCGAGATCAAATGGACCGTTTCGGTGAAATTGATATTATGGTTAATAACATTGCGAAATCTATTAGTAATAAAGGAATTAAGTTATTACTTAATGCAGATGATCCATTTGTGAGTCGTCTTAAAATCGCTAGTGATACGATTGTTTATTATGGCATGAAAGCACATGCCCATGAATTTGAACAAAGTACCATGAATGAAAGTAAGTACTGTCCTAATTGTGGTAGATTATTAGAATATGATTACATACATTACAATCAAATTGGTCACTATCATTGTACATGTGGTTTCAAACGTGAAACGCCTAAGTATGAAGTGAACACATTTGATGTATCACCATTCTTAAAATTAAATATTAACGATGCACACTTCGATATGAAGATTGCCGGAGATTTCAACGCGTTCAATGCTATCGCCGCGTATTCAGTATTAAGAGAGTTAGGACTTAATGATGAGTCAATTCGCAAAGGCTTTGAAACGTATACTTCTGATAACGGACGTATGCAGTACTTTAAACTAAATGAGAAAGAAGCAATGATTAACTTAGCTAAGAACCCTGCAGGTATGAATGCAAGTTTATCAGTAGGCGAGCAACTTGAAGGTAAGAAAGTTTATGTGATTAGTTTAAATGATAATGCAGCAGATGGTCGTGATACATCATGGATTTATGACGCTGATTTTGAAAAGTTAAGCGAACAAGATATTGAAGCGATTATTGTAACAGGCACACGTGCAGAAGAGTTACAATTACGTTTGAAATTAGCAGAAGTGACAGTTCCTATTGTGCTTGAAAAGGATATTTACAAAGCAACAGTATTAACAATGAATTATAGTGGCTTCACTGTAGCGATTCCAAACTATACATCATTATCACCAATGCTTGAACAACTTAATCGTTCATTTGTAGGAGGGCAATAATTATGAATGAATTAACAGTCTATCACTTTATGTCAGATAAATTGAACTTATATAGTGACATTGGGAATATTATCGCCCTTAAGCAACGTGCTAAAAAACGTAATATCAAATTAAATGTTGTAGAAGTCAATGAAACAGAAGGTGTCACTTTAGATAATTGTGATATCTTCTTTATCGGTGGCGGAAGCGATAGAGAACAAAGTATCGCTACGAAAGAATTAAGTAAGATTAAAACAAAATTAAAAGAAGCGATTGAAGATGGTATGCCAGGCCTTACGATTTGTGGCGGTTACCAATTCTTAGGTACGAAATATATCACGCCAGATGGCACTGAATTAGAAGGTTTAGGTATTTTAGATTTCTATACGGAATCACGTACAGACCGTTTAACTGGAGATATCGTGATTGAAAGCGATACGTTTGGTACCATCGTTGGCTTTGAAAATCATGGTGGCCGTACACATCATAACTTTGGTACATTAGGTCACGTAAAAGTGGGTTATGGCAATAATGATACGGATAAACGTGAAGGTATTCATTATAAAAACTTATTAGGTACATATTTACATGGACCAATTTTACCTAAAAACCATGAGTTAACAGATTACTTATTAGAAAAAGCATGTGAGCGTAAAGGTATTCCTTTCGAACCAAGACAGCTTGATAACACTGAAGAAGAAGCCGCTAAACGTGTCATCATTGAACGTTCAGCTAAAAATTAAATATAAATAAAAAGGCTGAGACAAAATAAAATGTCTCAGCCTTCATTAGCATTATGGCAGTAGCTGACTGATTTGAAAATGCGCTTAAATCAAGCTTTTTTCAAACCTAGTCATCCTTGCCGGGGCGGGACAACGAAATTATTTTAATTTCTGTCCCGCTCCCTTTCTTTGTCTTCAAAGCGAGTATCAAGTATTTTATAAATTAATAAAATTTCATAGATAAGATGACTTTTAATTTGATTTTGATCAAATTCTTCAAGTAATTTAACAGATGATTTTAATGTGGAAGCCGCTTCTCTTTGACGAATGAATTCATCATTTGAAGGGATTTTATTAACACTTTTACTAATTCTAATGATGGCCATTTTTTCATCAGCCGTAAATTTAAGATGAATGTTTTTAGGCAAGTAGATAATATTAGAAAGATGGGTGGCAAATAAACGGTCGCTATATGCACGATTGGAAATATCTTTTAATCGTTTCCATTCTTTCTCTTTATTTTTATGATATCTTAACTCATCTCGTTGGTATCCAATTAACGTCTCTGTTTTAGTATTGAGTCCTACTAATTTATCAAGTAAATCATTGCTCTCATCTGATTGAAATTTGCCTAATAGCAATTCTTGGCATCTGAGCGCGAACAATTTATACATTTTTTGTTCTATAACCGATAAATTATCTTCTATTTGTTGATAATATTTTGGAGGTAAAACGATGAAGTTAACTAATCCTGCAGTGACTAATCCAATTAAAGCGGTTAATAATCTGGAAAAGAAATTAAAGTAGTAGGCATGATGAATACCAGGTATCATCGCCATAGCGGTTAATACTGCCACTGTTGTACCCACTTGTAAGTTTAATTTAGTACACAGTAAAATAGTAAATACCGCAGCAAACGTATACGATAAAGGAGATGTATCTCCAAATATATAAGTGAATATTACTGCAAATAATGCCCCGATTACTGTAGCGGGTAATCTACGGTAACCCTTTTTCAAAGAAGCCTTAGCAGTAGGTTCAATCGTAACAATTGCAGTAAGGGTTGCGAAGATAGGAGTTAGATTTAGCATTAAACAAAATAGGGAGGTCAGAAAGGTTGCTAACCCTGTTTTAATTGTTCTAGCTCCAATAATATGCTTATACCATTTGTTCATGAATCTATAAATCCTCTCGTTGACCGAAAATAATCCTGTATATATATTTAAAAATAATAATTATTAACGTTTTGTTTATCATATTTAGTATATCAAAAAAATTTTGGTATAATAAGGTGTAACAACAATTAAAAAGGAACGGGATAATATGATTGTAAAAACAGATGAAGAATTACAAGCCTTAAAGGAAATAGGTTATATTTGTGCTAAAGTTAGAGATACAATGCAAGAGGCTACTAAACCTGGTATCACAACTAAAGAATTAGACAATATTGCTAAAGAATTATTTGAAGAACATGGTGCTATTTCAGCTCCAATTCATGATGAGAACTTCCCAGGCCAAACTTGCATTAGTGTGAATGAAGAAGTTGCACATGGTATTCCTGGCAAACGTATCATCCGTGAAGGTGACTTAGTAAATATTGATGTTTCTGCTTTGAAGAATGGGTACTATGCTGATACAGGTATTTCATTTGTAGTAGGAGAAGCGGATAATCCATTAAAACAAAAAGTTTGTGATGTTGCTATTATGGCTTTTGAAAATGCAATGTCTAAAATTAAACCGGGCACTAAATTAAGTAATATTGGTAAAGCAGTTCATGCTACAGCTCGCCAAAATGATTTAACGGTTATTAAAAACTTAACAGGCCATGGTGTAGGACAATCATTACATGAAGCACCAAATCATGTTATGAACTACTACGATCCTAAAGATAAAACACTTTTAAAAGAAGGTGTCGTGATTGCAGTAGAACCATTTATTTCTTCTAAAGCAACATTTGTGACAGAAGGTAAAAATGAATGGGCATTTGAAACAAGAGATAAAAGTTTTGTTGCGCAAATCGAACATACAGTTATCGTTACAAAAGATGGCCCAATCTTAACAACTAAAATTGACTAAAACTAAATGATGCAGTGGCGTCATATAAATAAAAGCCCTTAAAAGAGATTAATTGTCTCTTTTGAGGGCTTTAACTATAGGGAAAATATATTTATTTGCCTAATAATTTTTCAACTTGTGCTTGTAATAATTTTCCAGTAGGATCCGCTTCTGTTTTTAAACGTGTAAAGTCTTCAGACCAAGCCGATGTACGGACTCTTACAGGAGGCTCTTCCTTCTCAATCGTATCTACAATAACTTGCGCTACTTCAGCCGATGTTTGAGAAGAACCGGGCCCATAATTTTCTTTTAAACCGCCCATATAAGATTGGAATAATGGAAGATACTCGTCATCTTGAATGCCGCCTGTTGATTCAAGATGAGCCATTAAATTATTAGTGAATTCAGATTGGATGCCTCCAGGTTCAATTACACTAAACTTCACATTAAATTCAGGTTGCACATAACTAGCTAATGCTTCTGTATAGCCTTCAACACCGAATTTAGTTGCACAATAAATTTCATTGAAAGGTTGGCCAACTAAACCACCTACTGATGAAATATTTATAATATGTCCTTGTCGGTGCGTTCTCATTGTAGGTAAGACCGCTTTAGTCATACGCATAACGCCCATCAAATTTAAATTGACTTGCCACATCATTTCTTCATCAGTAGCATGTTCAGTCGTACGCGCAAAGCCGGCACCCGCGTTATTGATAAGCACGTCAATTGTTTCTTCCTCTTTTAAAATATCACTTACTGCATTTTCTATACTATTTACTTTCGTTACATCTAATTCTTTAATAACGATATTTAAATTTTTGTCTTCTGCTGCTTGTTTTAACGCATCTTGTTTATCTAAATTACGCATGGTTGCATATACTTTATAACCTTTTTCTGCTAATAATAAAGCAGTTTCGAAACCTAAACCGGATGATGCACCAGTAATTAAAGCAATCTTATTATTCATTTCATAATCTCCTTTGGCTCAATGTGAAACTAGTATTCACTATAACCCATCGTAAGTCAATTAATCCTTCTTTTAAGGAAAAAAAACACCTTAATGCAATCATGTATTACATCAAGGTGATTATCACTTAAGACCAATGTTCTTCAATTCTGCCAAATTTCCAGATTAACGTTGAAATGAGCCAAGTTACTAAAAATAAAGCCACTAAGATATAGCCTAAATAGTCAAATTGAATCGCTTGTATAAAATTCCAGAATGCACCACTTAAATGGAATTTATCAGCCATAATTTGAAGTAATTCAATCATACCTATAACTAAAGCTGCCACCACTGAAATAGCAGTTATCGTAATATTGTAATAGATTTTACGTATTTGATTGAAAAATGCCCAATTATACGCCGATTTCATAACAATACCATCTAACGTATCAAGTAAGCTCATACCAGACGCAAATAATATTGGTAGAGACAGAATACCTATAATGGAAATAGATTGTTGAGAGGCACCAGAAGATAGGGCAAGTAGAGCAATTTCACTTGCAGTATCAAATCCTAAACCAAATAAGAAACCTAAAGGTAAAACATGCCAACTTCGACTAATTAATTTAAAATAAGGACCTGCAAAGCGTGACACAAATCCTCGTGATTCTAACAAGTTATCTAATTCTTCTTCCTCAATATGTTCATGACGTAGTCTGATAAATAATTTTATTAAAGAAGTTAATATAATTAAATTTAGAACCCCTATAAGAATTAAGAAACAGCCAGAGACAAGCGTACCAATTATGCCTCCAATTTCTTGAAAATGCGGCAATGCATCCTTTGCCCATTTAACCGAAATTCCAAGTAATACCGCCATTAAAAATACAACAGTTGAGTGTCCAATAGAGAAATAGAAACCTACGCCAACAGGTTCACGGCGTTGTTGTAAAAGCTTTCTGACCGTATTATCGATAGCAGCAATATGATCAGCATCGAATGCATGACGCAAACCTAAAGTATAAGCGAGCAAGCCCATACCTAATAAAATATGAAGTTTGCTTCCAGCAATATATAAGAAACTAAAGCCAATAATATGAAGAATAATGACAACTACTATATAAGGGGCCCAACTATATTTGTTGAATTTCTGTTGATACATGACAATGTTCCTCTTTTCAAATAAATATATTTAATTATACGCTAAATAGATTTGAAAATGAAATTAATTTTTTTAGAGATACATAGATAACATTTATTAAATAAGGGGCAATCTAATGCAAGAGAATAATCGGAGTATTGGTACTTAAGTATGAGATAAAGATGGTTCCTAAGCCTATATTAAGTCATAGGTAAAAGCATTATAATTAAGCTTAATCAGGAACGAGGTGGTTCTATGAATTATATAGATTTATACGTACAACATTTTCTAAAAATAATAATTAAACAAAACATCAATGAGTACCGCGCAGCATTAGATAATAAATTAAACAGTATCGAAAGATATATTGCTTATTTAAAAACAAAAAAACTGCAAATGAATAAGTTAATTGACAGTTTAACAGCAACATTAGAAAATAAGTATATTGATATAGCAAATATGTATAATATTAAAAATGCTCAAGAAATTAATAATTGTGAAATTGAAAGTCTAAAAAGACAATTAGATATGTTTGAAGAATATTGCGCTAGAATTGAAGCGGATATTCATCGTTGTGCAAGAGAACGCATAACAACGCAAGGGCAGTGCGATATCATTGAGCAAATAAGCATCGTAGCTTAAAAATTTAAAAGGATAGGGGGCGACAGATTGACTCGTAAGTATATATCAACCGAATTATTAATTATTTTTACAGCTTTAATGATTATAGCGAACTTTTATTATATCTTTTTCGAGAAGATAGGCTACCTATTTGTATTGTTATTAGGATGTATATTAGTTTATGTTGGATACCTTTACTTTCATAAAGTAAGGGGTCTCTTAGCGTTCTGGATAGGTATACTTCTTATCGCTTTTACGTTATTGTCGAATAAATATACCATTATTATTTTGTTTATTTTCTTAGTTATTGTTATTATTAGATACTTAATTTTCAAATTTAAGCCTTTAGAAATAGTGGCGTCTGAAGAGGAAGTAACGTCTCCTCAATTTATTAAACAAAAATGGTTTGGCAAGCAACGTACACCTGTTTATGTGTATAAATGGGAAGATGTACAAATTCAGCATGGTGTGGGAGATATTCACATTGATATGACGAAAGCAGCGAATATCAAAGAGAATAATACAATTGTGGTTAGACATATGTTAGGAAAAGTTCAACTTATTGTTCCTACAAATTACAATATTAACTTACACATGGCAGCTTTTTATGGCTCAGCTAATTTAAATGGCCAATCATATAAAGTGGAAAATAATCATATTCAAGTTGAAGAAAAACCTAAAGAAGAAAACTATAATGTTAATATTTATGTTTCAACATTTATAGGTGATGTTGAGGTGGTTTATAGATGAATCACTACTTAAGAGCTATTGGTTCCATGTTAATTCTTGTGTATAGCATGTTAACCGCGTTCTTATTTATAGATAAGGTATTCGTGAATATAATTTATTTCCAAGGGATGTTTTACACCCAAATATTCGGAATACCCGTGTTCTTATTTTTAAATTTAATCATTATTTTATTATGTATTATCGTTGGTTCTATTTTAGCTTATAAGATTAACCAACAAAATCATTGGATTAAAAGTCAAATTGAACATGCTATCGAGGGTGAAACGGTAGGTATCAATGATCAAAATATCGAACTTTACAATGAAACAATTGATATTTATCAAACGCTCGTACCATTAAATCAAGAGTTACATCGCTTAAGAATTAAAACGCAAAATTTAACCAATGAAAATTATAATATGAATGATGTCAAAGTGAAAAAAATCATTGAAGATGAACGTCAACGTTTAGCGCGTGAATTACACGATTCTGTAAGTCAACAACTTTTCGCAGCTAGCATGATGCTCTCAGCTATTAAAGAAACGAATTTAGAGCCACCACTGGACCAACAAATTCCAGTTCTTGAAAAAATGGTTCAAGAATCTCAGCTAGAGATGCGTGCACTTTTATTACATCTTCGCCCAATTGGCCTTAAAGATAAGTCATTAGGTGAAGGTATTAAAGACTTAGTCATTGATTTACAGAAGAAGGTACCTATGAAAGTGATTCATGATATTGAAGACTTTGAAGTGCCTAAAGGGATTGAAGATCATTTATTTAGAATTACGCAAGAAGCTATTTCTAATACGTTACGCCATTCAAATGGTACAAAAGTAACGGTAGAATTATTCAATAAAGAAGATTATTTATTATTGCGAATTCAAGATAATGGGAAAGGCTTTAATGTTGATGAAAAGCTAGAACAAAGCTATGGATTAAAAAATATGCGAGAACGGGCGTTAGAAATTGGAGCTACATTCCATATTGTTTCCTTACCAGATGCAGGAACAAGAATTGAAGTGAAAGCACCATTACATAAGGAGGATGATTTGTATGGCGATTAAAGTACTATTTGTGGATGATCACGAAATGGTTAGAATTGGTATTTCTAGTTATTTATCAACTCAAGAAGATATTGAAGTCGTGGGGGAAGGCGCATCAGGAAAAGATGCCATTGCTAAAGCACACGAATTACAACCAGATTTAATCTTAATGGATTTACTTATGGATGATATGGATGGTGTTGAAGCTACGACTCAAATTAAGAAAGACTTACCTCACATTAAAGTAGTGATGCTTACAAGCTTTATTGAAGACAAAGAAGTATATAGAGCGTTAGATGCTGGGGTAGATAGCTATATTTTAAAAACAACGAGCGCAAGCGATATAGCTGAAGCGGTACGTAAAACATATCATGGTGAATCTGTATTTGAACCAGAAGTCTTAGTTAAAATGCGCAATAGAATGAAAAAAAGAGCAGAATTGTATGAAATGCTAACTGAACGTGAAATGGAAATTTTATTATTGATTGCAAAAGGGTATTCAAACCAAGAAATTGCAAGTGCGTCTCACATTACAATTAAAACGGTTAAAACACACGTAAGTAATATCTTGAGTAAATTAGAAGTACAAGATAGAACCCAAGCTGTTATCTATGCTTTCCAACACAATTTAATTCAATAATACAGAAAAAAGGTCAAGACGAAAGAGTGTCTTGACCTTTTTTTATTACTTATTATTTATTTTTATTGTCGTCATCATCATGACTGAATTTATCTTTAATTTTATCAGTAATTGATTCTTTTTCATCTTTTTTATTATCAGGATCTTTATCTACTTTATAATCTTCATCTCGTCCAGCAGGTGTTTGTTTATATTGATATGTTGTGTCTTCGTTGTAATGATTTTGATTATTATCATCATGTTTTAATGCTGCTTCTTCTGGTGATAGTCCTTTGATTACTTTTCTTTGGTGAATGATAGCATTAATTTCTGCACCTACAAGAATAATAAAGCTAGTTAAATAAATCCAAATTAATAAAATGATAATACCTGCGATACTACCATAAGTTTTAGAATAATTACCAAAGTTTGAAATATAGAAACCAAATGCAAATGAACCAATTAACCAAATAACTGACGTGAAAACAGCACCTGGTAACACAGATTTAAATTTTGTTTTAACATTTGGAGCTACTGAGTAAAGAATAGTGAATAAAATTAAAATGATTATAAATGGTAATACAACTTGAATTAAATTAAATATCCATTTCACTTCGTCATCTAAACCTAAAGGTCCAAATAAGAAATCAGCAATCACTGAACCCATAGTAGGTAATGTCATAGCTGCTAAAAAGACAACGCCTAATACGACAGTGAATACCACACTTAAGACTTTTAATAAAATACCATTTCTACTATCTTCAACGTCGTAAGCAACATTGAAAGAGTTCATAATAGCTGTCATACCGTTAGAAGCTGACCAAATTGCTAAGATCAAACCAACAGAAAGTAAGCCGCCACTAGAGTTTTTAGTGACATCTGAAATAACGCCTTTAATTATTGTAGACGTTTCTGCTGGGGCATTACTTAATAAATCGGTAATTTGTTTTTGGTCTAAATTAAATAATGGTAAAAGTGTTAATAAAAAGATAAGCATAGGGAATAAAGCTAAAACAAAATGGTATGTCATTTGTGCAGCTAATCCTGCAGCGTCATCTTTTCCGATACGATAAATTAAATAAGAGAAAAAATTAGAATCTTTAGTGTATTTGGCAGGTTTGTTCAATCTAGAAACAAAGAAAACTTGGTTGTCTTTTTTAGGTTCCTTAGATTGGAATTCTTGAGGTTCAACATATGTACGATCAACCTTAATCTTATCTTTCTTCTCATTCTCTTTATCTTTAATAGAATTAAGATAGTTCGAATTTGATTGATTTTGATTAGACATAACAATCTCCTTTGTACATTAAACAATTATTAAATTTTTAAAACTAAAGGCAAAATTTCTTTGAGGAAAAGGAATTTTGCCTTTAAATATCAATTATTTGCCGATACGATTATTTTTACGATTTACAAACGTATCTTTAGCATCTCTAATTGATCTTTCTAACTCTGGATTGTTACGGCGAATTTCTTCGATTGTATCTTTCCAGTATAGAACTTCATCTTTAATAGAACTAATTTTAGAAGGTTTACGAGAACGATTGCCTTCTTTAATATCTTTAAAAGATTGAATTAATGAGTTACGTGTTGATTTGTCAGCTAATGTAGCTGCGCCACCAACAACAGCACCAATAATAATGCCAGGAATTAATTTGTTTTCCATTTTAAATTACCCCTCTTTCAAATTTGCATCTTTAACGATGAAATCGATTAAATTGTCACAAGATGATTGTACCATTTCATACACATCTTCGAAATTGTTTGTGTAATAAGGATCAGGTACATCACTCTCTTCCATGTTACTAAATTCCAGCAATTTGAACAATTGTCCTTTAAGATTAGGATTAATCGACTTGATATTATTTACATTACTTTGATCCATTGCAATGATGTAATCAAAGTCATCATTCGGTTCAAAAAGCTCACTAATCATACCATCGAAGGGTACATTATGACGTTTTAGAATATCTTGGGTACCCTCATGAGGAGGTTCACCTAAATTCCAACGACCTGTACCTCTTGAATGAACATTTATACCAGAAATACCGCGATCTTTTAAACGCTGACGCATAATTGCTTCAGCCATAGGAGAACGACAAATATTTCCTAGACAGACAAAAGCTACATCTATCAATATACATACCTCCAAACTATAATATAAAACCATTTTATAGTTAATTTAAACATTTAGAAAGTAATAAATTTGCCAAATTCTATAAAAGTTTATTAAATATTCATACTTTGATAGAATATTGAAATAAAGAGGTGAAGAATATGGCACAAAATAATGAAGAAATGATTAAAGATATTAGAAAGAAATTAAACATAGTTAATCAAGGTTTATTGAATCCTGATAAATTTAAAGAGGCAAACACTCAAGATATTGAAGAAATTCATAGTTTTGTAATGTCTAAAGAGTCATTTTCACCGAGTGAAGTTACAGCGATAGCAGATGAATTAGGCAATTTACGTCAAGACTAAGGAGGAAGTTCGAATGACAACATTGAGTTATGAAGAGAAATTACAACAATACGCAGAATTATTAGTAAAAGTAGGGATGAACGTTCAACCTGAACAACCTGTTTTTATTAGATCATCTGTAGATGCAATAGAGTTAACACGTTTAATTGTTGAAGAATCTTATAAAGCAGGTGCATCAGATGTCAGAGTGGTGTATGGTGACCCTACGCTAAGTCGCCTAAAATTTGAATACGAGTCTGTAGAGACTTTTGAAAATTCACCAGTAAAATCATATGATGTTGAAGAACGCATGGATTATGCGAACCGAGGCGCTGCTAATTTAGCGTTACTTACCGAAGATCCTGATTTATTAAATGGGATAGATTCTAAAAAATTAAAAGCGTCTCAAATGAAATACGCTCAAGCATTTAAAGGTTATATGGAAGGTAGCCAGAAAAATAAATTCCCTTGGGTAGTTGCCGCATTTCCTTCTAAACCATGGGCTAAACGCGTTTACCCTGAACTTTCAGAAGAAGAAGCATTTGAAAAATTTGTAGACGAAGTATTTGATATCGTGCGCATTGATGGTAATGATCCAGTTGAAAATTGGAAAAAACATGTTGAAAACCTAAGTGTGCATGCGAATAAACTTCAAGAGAAAAATTATAAAGCATTACATTATCTATCTGAAGGAACAGATTTAGTAGTAGGCTTACCAGAAGGGCATATTTGGGAAGATGCTACAAGTTATGTTAATGGCGATCAACAACCTTTCATCGCGAATATTCCTACTGAAGAAGTGTTCACAGCGCCAGACCGCAATAATGTAAATGGTTATGTAACGAATAAGCTTCCATTAAGTTACAATGGTACTATTATTGACGGTTTTACATTAACTTTCAAAGATGGTGTTATCGTTGATTTTAAAGCTGAAAAAGGTGAAGACGTATTAAGAGACTTAATTGAGACAGATGAAGGCTCTAAACGTTTAGGCGAAGTAGCACTTGTGCCAGATGATTCACCGATTTCTAACCGTAATACTATTTTCTACAATACTTTATTTGATGAGAATGCATCATGTCATTTAGCTATTGGCTCAGCATACGGTTTCAACGTTAAAGGTGGCACAGAAATGACTACTGAAGAGAAGATTGCTAGCGGATTAAATGATTCAAATACACACGTAGACTTCATGATAGGTAGTTCAGATTTAACGATTTACGGCATCCTTCATGATGGCAGTAAAGAATTAGTTTTTGAAAATGGGAACTGGGCCCAATAACATACTAGAAAGATAGATTATATAAAAGGGGTAGTCAAAATGTCACAACAGCAAGTTGAGAAAAAATCAATGTCTGAGTCAAAAAGTATAAAAGCCAAACAAGTCTTTCCACAAGACACAAACCATCATCACACAATGTTTGGTGGTTCTTTAATGGCTAATATAGATGAAATTGCTGCAATTACTGCAATGAAACATGCGAATGCGCAAGTAGTAACAGCATCTACAGATTCAGTTGATTTCTTAAGACCAATTAAAACAGGCGATATTACATCATATGAAGCAATGGTAAGTTATGCAGGTACAAGTTCAATGGAAATCTGCGTACAAATTATTATTGAAGATGTTTTAAATAAAGAAAGACACTTAGCTGCATTAAGCTTTTTAACATTTGTAGCATTAGATGACGATGGTAAACCTGTACAAGTACCAAAGGTTTATCCAGAAACTAAAGTAGAAAAATGGTTCTACGAAAGTGCACCTAAACGCGTTCAACGTAGAAAAGATAGACGCGAAGAAAGTAAAAGTACATTAGATTTCCTTTCAAACGCACAAAATATCGAAGAAGTATAAAGAAGAGCCTGGGACATTATTAAATGTCACAGGCTCATTTCACATTTGGCAGTAGCTAACTGAATTGAAAATGCGCTTATATCAAGCTTTTTCAATTCTAGTTATCCTTGACTGGCGGGCGGGGCCCCAACATAGAGACTTTCGAAAAGAAAGTATACAAACAAAGCAAGTTGGGGATACAACGAAATTATTTTAATTTCTGTCCCGCTCCCTCTTTTATTTAATTAAAGATATGCTCGCTATGCATAGCAATTTCATTTTTTCTGAAATCCGTATTAGGATAATACATATTTTTAACTAACACATTTGGTCCTAAACAATGGAACGCTTCACAATGACAATTTAAAGATTTCGCTAAATCAGTATCTAACCATGTATTAAATACATCAGTTAACTTATCACGTTTGATATTAGAAATTGTCCCATTTTCATCACCGAAATCTGTAACAATTACATCTCCACTAAATACATTAACGTTTAAACGACTACGTCCATCAGGGTCGTTACGCATAGTAACGTTTTTAGCATCTCTTAAACGTTGCAATAACGCTTGGTCATTCTCATCATTGATACATGGATAAATAGGTAATGTACCAAATAACATCCACACATCTTCATCACGAATATCTAATAAATGATGAATAGCCGATTTCATTTCTTTGAGAGATAACACATTGAGTTGACTCGCAAAGTCAGCAGGATACATAGGATGAACTTCATGTCTGCTACATTTCATATCATTCACAATTTCATTATGTATCTTATCTAAATAAGGTAGAGTGCTTTGATTTAACATCGTTTCAGCTGATACAAACATTCCTTGTTCAGATAAAGTACTCGCATTATCTAACATTTGTTCATATAATTTTAATTTCGCTTTCAATGGTGGTTGTTTCTTCATCGCGCCGAAACCAACATCAGTAAATTCTTGAATTGTTCCCCAGTTATGAGAAATATGCATCACATCAATATATTCAGCAATATCTAAATATCGGTCTTGAGGGAGTGTTAAATTAGAATTCATTTGTACATAAATACCGCGATTTTGCGCATATTTTAAAAGTGGCTTCACCACATTTTTAATGGATTTCTTAGAAAACATTGGTTCGCCACCAGTAATAGACATTGTACGTAAATGAGGGATTTCATCTAAGCGTCTATAAATAAGGTCCATAGGTAGAGGATCTGGATCTTTCGTTTGTAATGTGTAACCTACAGCACAATGACTGCATCGCATATTACATAAATTAGTAGTAGTGAATTCAATATTACTTAAAGTTAAGTTCCCATGTTCTTCGATGTCGTTATAAGCTTCCCACGGATCATTTGTGATAGAAATGGGTTTTTTACTATTTGTCATCAACATTATTATTACTCCTAAACTTATAAATTCCTTTCTCCGTTGCTAAAAAGTACAGTAAACATTATTAAGATTATATCCCTTTTTGTCAAATTCTGTTAGGATAAAACTAACGTAATAGTTAAATAAAATAATTTTTTAAAGGAGTGTTCATTTTAATGGACGAAAAACAAACTATTGACCAAATTAAAAGTCGTTTATCAAAATTCTTAGAAGATATCGATCATGTTAATCCTGATGAAGTAAGTGTAGAAGATATCGATGAATGGATTGGATTACTTGATCAATTAGAAGAGAAAGTAAAACAAGTCTCTAAATAAATTTCATGTTTAAAGCACCTTAAACTTGTCTATATATTAAATATAAATTAGTTAAGAAAGGTGATACACATATGGCTAAAAAAGTAGCAATTATCTTAGCAGACGAATTTGAAGATATCGAATTAACAAGTCCTAAAGAAGCTTTAGAAGAAGCTGGATTTGAAACTGAAATTATTGGAGATACTGCTAACGCAGAAGTCGTTGGTAAACATGGCGAAAAAGCTACAGTAAATGTGAGCATTGCAGATGCTAAACCAGAAGACTATGATGCATTATTAATTCCTGGTGGCTTCTCTCCAGACCACTTACGTGGAGATGCTGAAGGTCGCTATGGCGCATTCGCTAAATACTTCACTAAAAATGATGTACCAACATTCGCAATTTGCCACGGACCTCAAGTATTAATCGATACTGATGATTTAAATGGTCGTACTTTAACTGCTGTATTAAACGTACGTAAAGATTTATCTAACGCAGGTGCAAACGTGGTTGATGAATCAGTAGCAGTTGACAAAAATATCGTTACAAGCCGTACACCTGACGACTTAGATGATTTCAATAGAGAAATCGTAAAACAATTAGAAGACTAATAAGTTTAATATAATTACCTAACATTTGAAACATGTGTTTGTTTCAAGCGAAGCTGTCCACGAAGTCACTGACTTTGTGGACATTTTTTTATTTTTATCTATATGTATAGTCTCAGGTCTCATGCCTAGTACACCTTGGGACTGATTTTTAATGATAAGTATAGCTAAAAATATAAAGTACTGTTAAACTCTCAATTATAGAGTGAGTTTAAGTAAAGGAGCTAGCGCATGAAAAGAAGCCAAAGATATAACAACTCGCCTGAGAGCTATTCACATCATCAAAATGAACCACATTATAATACGTATTACAGACCTGTAGGTAAACCGCCTAAAAAGAAAAAAAGTAAACGTATTTTTTTAAGAATATTTATTATTTTAGCCATCCTATTCGCCTTGTTTACTGGTTTAATGTATTTCTTATCATCTAGAGCGAATGTAGAGGCTTTACAAACGATTGAGAATAAAAGTAGTTATGTTCCAGTAGATAATATGCTTGACTATGTAAAAGGGGCATTTATTTCTATGGAGGATGAACGATTTTATAAACACCATGGATTCGATGTTAAAGGGACTGTCCGTGCTATATTTTCAACGATAGGTGAACATGACGTTCAAGGTGGCAGTACCATAACGCAACAAACTGTAAAAAACTATTATTATAGTAATGAGCGATCATTTACTAGAAAACTTAAAGAACTGTTTGTAGCTCATAAAGTCGAGCAAGAATATAATAAAAATCAAATCTTAAGTTTTTATCTAAATAATATTTATTACGGTAGTGACCAGTATACAATTGAAAGTGCTGCAAACTATTACTTCGGTACTACGACTAATCAAAACAATAGTAGTATGTCTCAAATCACTGTGTTACAAAGTGCTATTTTAGCAAGTAAAGTGAATGCACCTAGTGTATATGACATCAATAACATGTCCGATAATTTTAAAAATCGTATTAAAACAAATTTAGAAAAAATGAAACAACAAGATTATATTAATGATAGCCAATATCAAGAAGCATTATCACAATTAAATAATTATTAAGTTATTGTTATGAATGAAGAGTAAGATATATACAAAGTCTTAGTCTTCATTTTTTATTTATTAAGGTGGTTAAAATGCTTTGAGAGTGGCGATAGCTATTATAAAATAATAAATGTTGAAGTTGGAAAAATTCCCGATCAGTTATAATAATTCATTTTCAAAAAAGGAGGGGAAACAATGCCTAAAATTACTAAAATTGAACTTCAAAAGAAGAATAAGGAACGTTTCAATCTGTTCTTAGATGGAGAGTTTGAAATGGGTATCGATATTGATACGTTAGTAAAGTTTAATTTAAAAAAGGACCAAGTTGTTGAAGCGGCTGAGATGGAACGAATCCAGAAATATGAACACTATAGATTGGGTGTTAATATAGCCATTCAATATTTATCTTATAAGAAAAGAACTGAAAAAGAAGTGCGCCAACATTTAGAGAAAAGTGAAATTAGCGATGTGGCAATTCAACAAGTTATTGATTACTGTTATAAAGAAAAATATATTAATCACAATGATTATGCTGAAAGTTTAAAAAATACAATGATTAATACTACAGATAAAGGTCCGGAAGTTTATAAACAGAAATTGTACCAAGTAGGGGTAGAACCTAACATTATTAATCATTTCGTGACAATTTATGAAGAAGAACAGCCTTTAGAAGCGGTGGTTAATGTAGCTCAAAAAATTATGAAAACTAAAAAAGGTCCAGAAAGTAAAGTAAAACAAAAAGTTTTACAGGGTTTAATTCAAAAGGGTTATTCCATGGAGGTAGCTAATCAAGCTATGAGTGAATTAGACTTCACGCAAGATGAAGCAATGGTGGATGATTTGTTACAACGTGATTTAGAAAAAGTTTATAACAAACAGCGTCGTAAACATGATGGACAAATGCTTGTGATGAAAACCATTGAGTCCCTTATGAGAAAAGGCTATAAATATGATAAAATTAAAGATAAATTAGAAGAAAGTGGTATTTCTGATGAATGATAAAAAACTCAGTGAAATGTCTGAACAAGAATTAAGACATGAAATTCAAACTTATAAAGAGAAAATGCGTAAAGCAGAAATGAATGGCATTATGAATGAATATGATGTCTATCAAAGTAAAGTGATTGTAGCGGAAAGTTATTTAGTAGATCGTACTAAAATCGAACTTGGCAGAATATATAAATTAACAGATGGCAGTGAACAATATTTTAAAGTTGAACGCTTAAAAGGTATCTTTGCATGGGGGTATAGAATTAATAGTTCTAATCCTGAGGAAGGTTTACCAATCGCTTTATTAAAAATTTAGAAGGATGTAACAAGAATGGGAAGTTCAATAGTTTTAAAGTTACTTAATGTTACGCAATATTATAGAAACAAAAAAGATAGGAAATGGTATTTACCATTTGGCTATGCTGCTGAAGACATTGAATTAAATAAAATATCTTTGCATATTTATCAAGGTGAAGCGCTAGCCATTATAGGAGAACCTGGCTCCTCAAAAACATTGCTTGGCAGAATTATGTCCGGTGATATCAAACCCGATAGAGGGAAAGTACTCCAATCAGTTTCTACATATTATGGTGATATTAAAGATAAACATTTATTAAATATTACAGTAAAAGAATATACTAAAGATATTCAACGACTCTTTACATATGAAACGTCCTCACATAGCGTGGAGCAAATTATTAAATTCGCACATTTGGATGATAAAGCTTCTACTAAAGTGAACGAACTCAGTCATTCAGAATTTGCCCAATTGATATTAAGTATTGCTAGAGTATGTCGCAATGAAGTGATTATCTTAAATCACATTATTGAACACCTTAATGAAGACTTTTTAGAGAAAGCGAAACAATTGTCTAAAGATTATGTATCTGAGAATTTGTCCATCGTCTTTATTGATAATGATGTAGAAAAAGTCGCTAAAGTAAGTAACTATGTCGCATGGATTTCACATGGACAATTACGTTTAGAAGGCTCATTAAATCAAGTATTACCAGTATTTAGAGAGCATGAACGTGATAGATTAAGTATTGAAGGTGAAGATGAGCAACAAAACTTTGATCTGGATTGGAAAGAAAGTCGAAGTCGATTGCCTGAAATGAGTTATAACTTTAAAAGAGTTGAACGATATAAACATGTCAAAATTCCAGATTTCATAGTGAAATTTTGGACGATATTAATTGCCGGGTTATTAGCTTTCGTGTTATTTGGTGCATTGGTAGTAAATAACGTTGGTAAAGTTGAAATTCCGGCCAATGAAGTTCAAAAGAAAGTTCAAAATAAAGATAAAGATCCATTCGAAGAAAAATTGGCATATGGCATTGTGCTAGATAAATCAGTCAAACTTAATGGAGAAGAAAATCGCAATATACCTAAATATAGTTTCGTTACTATTACAGGCGAAAGTGCTAAAAATTACCGCGTTGTTGTCGATGGTAAAAATTATGAGATTGGGAAAAGTAAACTGCAGTACTTCAACCCAGCTGCACTTTATGAATCTCATGAATTTAAAACGTTGGCACCATATATGAAATCAAATTATAGTAATTATGTTGATTATTTCAATGGTCAATTACATAAAAAACATGAGCAAGTTAAGAAAACACTTGTACCTGAAGAAGACCAACGCTTTGTAGTTCCTATCACACAACAACCTATTGATATGTTATTTAACGATGAGAATAAATTGACTGGGTTTGTTTATCCAATCGTAGACAAAGATAAATTAAAAGATAAATACCATATTAAACAAGATTTATGGACGGTTAAAACGAGCGATGGCTATTTAATTGCTGATATGAAGAACAATAAATGGATTTATGTGGAATTGTAGGTGGAAAAATGATAGATAATTTAATTTTATATTTTAAACACTTTCCATCGCTTTTAAAATTTGCAAAGCAAAGATTACTTAATACATGGAAATGGTTTGCATCATTATTTTTAGCACAGTTGATTCTTGTAGTCATCTTACTATTATGTGTATCGTTCCTAGAAATAGAAGAGGTAGTTAAAGCCCAATGGTTATATAGACTTCTCACTTTTATAACCTTTATAACAATGGTAGGTACAATTTATAAAGCATATACAGAGTATAGTCGAGATTACCTAATTACTAAGTCGTTTCAATTAACGCCTTTAGTTACTGCAATCATGAATGTCATAATGGGCAATATTGTTATTTGGATCTTATCACTAATCATAGCTATTTTTAAACCTACGAACTTGGAAACATCAGTGCTTTCATATTTATTCTTTGCTTTAATGTGTATGCTGTTTATGATATTCATTGTCGTAGCGTTAGGATTACTTGATTTAATTAGAAACAAAGTAACTAAACTATTTATCATTGTGAGTGTGATTTGTTTCTTCTTAGCACCAATTATTTATATTCCGAGCACGAAATTCCATATTATTAACCAAATTTTAAAGATTAATCCAGTTTATTATCTTTTAGACGGCTCAGCTAGTTCCGTTATATTTGGGTCGGTAAATATGTATAATATCGCTTATCATATTTATTTCATTATCTTTTTAGTTTTAGTAGGCACAATCAATTTTATGTTAGTGCGATACGTTGCTCATGAAAAGTATAAATATACGCATCATACCCAGAATGTAAAAGAGGGTACAGAACATAAGGCAAAATAAAAAAAGAGGTACGCTATCAAATGTATTTATTGATAGCGTACCTTATTCTATTAATGTGAGTATAATTTCTTCTGTAATTTCTCTTCAGTAAATACCCAACCTATATAAGAATGATCGATATGATTATCTTTATCTAAATGTGCAATAGCTGCAAAAGAATAATGACCTTTATTCAAATAACGTAAATCGATTAATCTAATTTCGGTAGTATCATCATCTAGTTGACGTGACTGCCAACGATAAATTGATGAGAAATTTAAAAATGTTCTAATATCAGGATTACCTTTAATCTGCCATAATAATGAATCTGGTGAAAACTTCTGACGTTTAACTTTGTCAGTAAATGTGACGTTTCGACCGTAAGCACGTCCCACATAATCATGTTCTTCAGTTTGAATTGCGACACGCCACTCCATAAATTTCATTGTAGGTGCTACAAAGATTTTAACTGGACGATGTTGTTGTTGAATTTGTTTTAAAGCTTGTTTGCGAATAATCGCTTGCATTTTAAAACGAATAATATAATAAACGATAAGTATTGCTATAATTGGGAAGAATACTAAGAACGGATGAACTCCGAATGCCCAAATGATAATACCAAGACATAAAATACCAAAGATGATTGGATCAAATGTATTAATAACACTGAGTTGAATCCACTTATTAGTAATAGGTCGCAATGCTTGTGTACCATAAGAATTGAAAATATCTACAAATACATGAAGAAATACTGCAAGTTGCGCCCACAACCATATATGCGTTGCATCAATATGTGGAAATAAAATGTAAATGGCGAATGTAATTAGTATCGGCCACAAAATAGTAAACGGAATTGAATGTGTGATACCTCTATGATGAGAAATGTAAGTTGCATTATTTTTTAATTTTAAAACAGTATCACCATCAGGGATTAAAGATCCAGCAATTAAAGTTGTAGCCGTAGCTGCCATTGTATCCGCCATCACAGGATCTTGCGTAGCTAAGGCGGTCAGTCCGACACCCATAGCAATATGTGTGGCTGTATCCATAAAAGTTCACTCTTTTCATTTGAATTTAATATATATTATAATCTAAAAATTAGAATAACAAAATTAAGACACTTAATAAAAAATAAAAAATTAGTTAAATTGGATAAAGTAGAATAAAAATGAATGTAGAGAGGAAAATATCAATGTTAAACGAACCCACTTTTAAAAATAATATCGTTACATGGTTCGAAAAAAATCAAAGAGAAATGCCATGGCGTGAAACAACAAATCCTTATTACATTTGGTTAAGTGAAGTGATGTTACAACAAACGCAAGTTAAAACCGTCATAGATTATTATCATCGATTCATTAATCGTTTTCCAACAGTCGAAGCATTAAGCAATGCTAATGAAGATGAAGTTCTAAAATATTGGGAAGGTCTAGGATATTATAGTCGAGCACGTAACTTTCACACTGCTATTAAGGAAGTAGAAGAGAAGTATAATGGCGAAGTCCCATCATCTCCCGATAAGTTTGCTCAATTAAAAGGGGTAGGGCCATATACTCAAGCAGCTGTCATGAGTATTGCATTTAATCAACCGTTAGCTACGGTAGATGGAAATGTCTTTCGTGTATGGTCAAGATTGAACAATGATAAACGAGATATTAAGCTGCAGTCTACACGTAAAGCATATGAACAGGAACTACAACCGTACGTACAAGAAGAAGCGGGTACATTTAATCAATCTATGATGGAATTAGGCGCATTGGTCTGCACACCTAAAAATCCATTATGTTTATTTTGTCCTGTCCAAGAAAATTGTGAAGCGTTTAAAGAAGGAACAGTGCTTGAATTACCTGTTAAAACTAAAAAAGTGAGCAAGAAAACTAAAAATCAAAATGTCTTTTTAGTAAGAAATTCAAAAGGTGAATATTTGATAGAAAAAAGACAAGAAAAATTATTAAATGGTATGTGGCAATTCCCAATGTTTGAAGGAGCAGGTGCGTTAAAACAATTAGAAGAAAAATTGAATGTTGCAGTAACAATCGCAGACGAAAGAGTATTCCATCTCAAACATCAGTTTACACATATGACATGGGATATAAGTGTTTATAGTGTCATTGAAGACGTAGATATTTCTCTAGAGAGGTTTAAAGGTCAGTTGGATTGGTTAAATTTAAATGAACGTCATCAATATACGCTTCCTGTATCAATGGATAAAATATATAAATTTATTGTCGGATAAACTGTTTATCATGCATGACTCGGGAGAACGATGAATTTAGAAGTATTTTTAATGAAGTTTAAAGTCTTTTTTGAAAATATGCTATAATTTAAAGTGCAAAAAATGATTAAAAGGTGGTGTGGAGTATGGTAAAAGAATCCATACCTAAAGAAGGCGAAAATATAAAAATCCAGAGTTATAAACATGATGGAAATATCCATAGAGTATGGTCTGAAACTACTATTTTAAAAGGAACGGATCACGTTATCATTGGGGGAAATGACCATACTTTAGTCACTGAAAGCGATGGTCGCACTTGGATTACAAGAGAACCAGCAATTGTCTATTTCCATTCTGAATACTGGTTTAATGTTATATGTATGTTTAGAGAAGATGGTATCTATTACTATTGCAATTTATCTTCACCATTTGTTTGTGACGAAGAAGCTCTAAAATATATTGACTATGATCTCGATATAAAAGTATATCCAAATGGCAAATATCATCTATTAGATGAAGATGAATATGAACAACACATGAATCAAATGAATTATCCTCATGATATTGATGTTATTTTACGTCGTAATGTCGATATTTTACAACAATGGATTGAACAGAAAAAAGGACCGTTTGCGCCTGATTTTATTAAAGTGTGGAAAGAACGATACAAAAAGATTCGCAATTATTAAGCATAATAGATGTAATCAGTACATAATTGTTTTATAGTACTTGAGTAATAATAATTAGAGGTTGAAACTACTTTTTTATTACAGACGCTACAGTTTGTAAATTAAGTCTTCAACCTCTATTAATTTTCATAAATAAGCGTAAATGGATGGAGGGGGAACACGAATGATACGACGATATTTAGAATTCGTGAAACCATATAAATATCGTATATTTGCGACGATAATTATTGGTATTATCAAATTCGGCATACCAATGTTAATACCATTATTAATTAAATATGCTATAGATGGAGTTATTAATAACCATGCGCTATCTACGAATGAAAAATTCCAACATTTAGCAGTAGCGATTGGGATAGCATTATTTATCTTCTTAATTGTTAGACCACCTATCGAATATCTTCGCCAATACTTAGCTCAATGGACAAGTAACAAAATTTTATATGATATTAGAAAGCAATTATATAATCACTTACAAGCATTAAGTGCAAGATTCTATGCGAATAATCAAGTCGGCCAAGTTATTTCACGAGTGATTAATGATGTGGAACAAACCAAAGATTTCATTCTGACTGGTCTTATGAATATTTGGTTAGACTGTGTGACTATTATTATTGCGCTTTCTATTATGTTCTTTTTAGATGTTAAATTAACGTTAGCAGCAATTTTTATCTTCCCATTTTATATTTTAACCGTTTATTTCTTCTTTGGACGTTTAAGACAATTAACACGCAAACGTTCACAAGCCCTTGCAGAGGTACAAGGATTTCTACATGAACGTGTACAAGGGATGTCAGTTATTAAAAGTTTCGCTATTGAAGACAACGAAGCGAAAAATTTTGATCACAGAAATAAAAATTTCTTAACTAAAGCCTTTCAACATACGTCATGGAACGCGTATTCATTTGCAGCTATTAATACGGTAACAGACTTAGGACCAATTATTGTTATTGGTGTCGGGGCTTATCTAGCTATTAATGGTTCAATCACTGTTGGTA
Source organism: Staphylococcus petrasii (assembly GCF_002902565.1). Classification (GTDB taxonomy): domain Bacteria; phylum Bacillota; class Bacilli; order Staphylococcales; family Staphylococcaceae; genus Staphylococcus; species Staphylococcus petrasii. Next base: position 57,403 of record NZ_PPRC01000020.1, read on the forward strand.
CATTAGCCGCTTTCGTTGGATATTTGGAACAATTATTTGGACCGTTAAGAAGATTAGTTGCTTCATTTACAACGTTAACGCAAAGTTTTGCTTCAATGGATAGGGTATTCCAATTAATGGATGAAGATTATGACATCAAAAATGGCATCGGTGCTCAACCTATTGAAATTAAACAGGGACATATTGAATTAAAAGATGTAAGTTTTAAATATAATGACAATGAATCACTCATTTTAAAAAATATTAACTTAAATATTGAACGTGGAGATACCGTAGCTTTCGTAGGAATGAGTGGTGGCGGTAAATCAACATTAATCAATCTTATTCCACGTTTCTACGATGTGACTCAGGGTGAGATCCTTATAGATAATCACAATATTAAAGACTTTTTAACTGGTAGCTTAAGAAATCAAATTGGTTTAGTACAGCAAGATAATATTTTATTCTCAGATACTGTAAGAGAAAATATATTATTAGGTCGACCAGATGCTACAGAAGATGAAGTGATTGAAGCGGCTAAAATGGCAAACGCCCATGACTTCATTATGAATCTTCCTCAAGGTTACGATACTGAAGTAGGGGAACGAGGCGTTAAACTTTCAGGTGGTCAAAAACAACGTCTTTCTATTGCACGAATATTCTTAAATAATCCGCCTATTTTAATTCTAGATGAAGCAACAAGTGCACTCGATTTAGAGAGTGAAGCAATTATTCAAGAAGCTTTAGATGTATTAAGTAAAGATAGAACAACTTTAATCGTGGCACATAGACTTTCAACAATTACTCATGCTGATAAAATTATTGTTATGCAAAATGGACAAATAGTTGAAACAGGCACACATGATGAACTTATCGCTAAAAAAGGCGCGTATGAACATCTATATAGCATTCAAAACTTATAATACAAAAATCCGCTTATTAAGTATAATCACTTAGTAAGCGGATTTTTGTATATCAGTAGAAAATCATAAATCAAAATCTTCATCAGCAATATCAATATCAGTATCGTTACGATGATAAGTGAAGAAACTTAATCGTAATCTATCAAGATGTTCTAAGAAATAACGATATTCTTCTATTGCAGAAATAATTTGCATAACATTTGAATATGAATACTCAGTTTGATAAGGATTTTGAATTAATTGTTGTTGGAAAGCATCCATTAAATTTTTCTTTTGAGGATTCTTAATCTGATTATCAAAGTGTTCAACATTATACTTTGCTTTCTTAGATAAGCTTTTTAAAATTTGTTCATGATAAGCAGTTAACGAATCCAATTCTAATTTAATTTGGAAGATTAAATTGTGATTCACATGATGTAAATCATTTTGGTAACGTGACATTCGATTTAATACTTCATAAGCTTGTCTTGTAGTACCAACAACTTCTTTAAATAAAATTTTCTTTCTATTTTGTTGAAAAGCAGTTTTACGTGTTAACGCTTTTTCTTCTTCGTAATAATTAAAAATTTGTTCTAATTTTGTAATGCGAGATTCTATTTGTTCACCGTCTTCTTTAATCTGATGATAGTCAGAGGCATCATTTAACACAAGTTTGAACCAAATAAATATATCTGAAGCAATATTTACGGAATTATAATATATTTTGGTTTCAAATTTAGGTGGTAGAAAAATCAAGTTAACAATTGAAGCACTAAGTACACCAATCATAACAAGGATAAATCTAAAGGTAGCTGCTACATAAAATGATCCAGTGTGTTGCCCCATAATAATAAGGGCAGTTACACCTGCTAAAGTAGCAACGTGCGCTAAATTAATCTTGTATAAAATAGCGATTAATAAAATAACTGTTACACCCATAATCACAATATTTTTACCAAATATTGTTACCATAATTACAGCAAGGATTGCGCCAATGACATTACCTGTAGCTTGCTCAGAGATTGTTTTAATTGAACGATAGATATTAGGTTGCATAGCAACAATCGCACTAATACCCGCTACAGATTTTAAACCAACGTTATCAGGTAAAAAAGAAGCTATGAACAGAGCAAGGATAATTGCGATTCCAGTTTTTAATATACGAGCTCCTAGCCTCAACTATAACGCTCCTTTAAAGAAATAATTTTAACTTAGTATACAACCGAATCTTTATTCTATACAAGTTTTTATCCTAAATAAATTAAAATAGCCTATTAAATTGTTATTATAATG
>NZ_PPRC01000021.1 GCF_002902565.1 Staphylococcus petrasii
TACAAGAGGTGAACAATATGGACAAAATAGCGAAAATTCACGACTTACTTAACAAACAAGATTTAGATGCTTTAGTGATTTTATCAGATTATAACCGTAGATATATTTCTGAATTTACGGGGACAAGTGGTGCACTTCTCATATCAAAAAATGAGAACAAATTAATCACAGATTTCCGTTATATTGAACAAGCGACTAATCAAGCTACTAATTTTGAAATTATCAACAGAAGTGGAAGTATTAATGATGAAATTATTTCAATCATAAATAGTCAAAATTTTCAAAAAGTAGGTTTTGAAGGTCATTTAGTGAGTTATGATACATATCAAAACCTTAACAAAGCTACGGCTCAATTGGTTAGTATTGGAAATGAAATTGAACACATCAGAGAAATTAAGACTCCTGAAGAAATAGAGAAAATTAAAGTTGCCGCTAAAATTGTTGACGACACTTATAATTATCTTTTAGAAACAGTTAAAGCTGGAATGACTGAAAGGGAAGTAAAAGCGTTATTAGAAAGTAAAATGTTAGAACTTGGTGCTGACGGTCCTTCGTTCGACACTATTGTAGCTTCAGGTTACAGAGGCGCTCTACCTCATGGGGTAGCAAGTGATAAAGTCATTGAACAAGGTGACATGATTACTTTAGACTTTGGTGCATATTATAGAGGCTACTGTTCAGACATTACACGTACTTTCGCTATAGGTGAACCTGACGCAAAATTAAAAGAAATTTATGATATCGTTCTTAAATCTCAAATTAAGGCTATTAATGAAATTAAACCTGGTATGAGCGTAGAAGAAGCTGATGCATTATCCAGAGATTATATAGACGCACATGGTTATGGTGCAGAATTCGGACATTCTTTAGGTCATGGTATTGGATTAGAAATTCATGAAGGGCCATTATTGTCTAAAAATGCAAATGGTACAATTGAAGTAAATAACTGTGTTACTATTGAACCAGGTATTTATGTCGACGGTCTTGGTGGGGTACGTATAGAAGATGACATTTTAATCACTGAAAATGGTTGTGAAGTCTTTACTAAATGTACGAAAGACCTTATTATTTTATAGTAAGCGTATAATTGAGGAGGAAACTGAATGATTTCGGTTAATGATTTTAAAACAGGTTTAACTATTTCTGTAGATAATGGTATTTGGAAAGTTATTGATTTCCAACACGTAAAACCAGGTAAAGGTTCTGCCTTTGTACGTTCTAAATTACGTAACTTAAGAACTGGCGCTATTCAAGAAAAAACATTTAGAGCTGGTGAAAAAGTAGAACAAGCTATGATTGAAAACCGTCGTATGCAATACTTATATGCTGATGGCGACAATCATGTATTCATGGATAATGAAACATTTGATCAAACTGAGTTATCAGGTGATTACTTAAAAGACGAATTAAAATTCTTAAAAGCTAACATGGAAGTTCAAATCCAATCATACGAAGGTGAAACAATTGGAGTTGAATTACCAAAAACTGTTGAATTAGAAGTTACTGAAACAGAACCTGGTATCAAAGGTGATACTGCAACAGGTGCTACTAAATCTGCTACAGTTGAAACAGGTTATACTTTAAACGTACCTTTATTCGTAAATGAAGGTGACATTTTAGTTATCAACACTAGCGATGGTAGCTATATTTCAAGAGGTTAATAGTTAACTTTATTTTTTATAAACTCTAAGACATAATCTTTGTCTTAGGGTTTTTTATTTTCTTAAAAGTAACTAATTATTTTGAAAATGTACTTGTACTTCATTTTCAAACAAAAAAATGACACAAATTATCTCTAAGCGTTTGAATTGAAAATGACACATGCTTGAATTGGTTGTAACAGTCAAGTAAAATAGATTGGTAGATGAAAACAAAGTCAAGGAGTTATCCACTTATGAATTTTAAAGAAATAAAAGAATTAATCGAAATTCTTGATCAATCAAGTTTAACTGAAATTAATATTGAAGATAATAAAGGTAGCGTAGTTAACTTAAAAAAACAAAAAGAAACTGAAATCATTACCCCTCAATACGCTCAACCACAAGCACCTGTAGCTGCACCTCAACCTACAGTTTCTCAACCGCAAACTACAACAGAAGCTACATCATCAACAAGCTCTGAGAGTGCTTCTGATGCAGATGCTAACTATCAAACAATTAATGCGCCTATGGTCGGTACATTCTATAAATCACCGTCTCCTGAAGAAGATGCATATGTTAAAGTAGGCGATAAAGTATCTGATGATTCAACAGTTTGTATTTTAGAAGCTATGAAATTATTTAATGAAATACAAGCAGAGATTTCTGGTGAAATCGTAGAAATATTAGTAGAAGACGGACAAATGGTAGAGTATGGCCAACCGTTATTTAAGGTGAAATAATGAAAAAGATATTAATTGCTAACCGTGGGGAAATTGCGGTTAGAATTATTAGAGCATGTCATGATTTAGGTATTCAAACTGTTGCAATCTATTCTGAAGGAGATAAAGACGCGCTACATACTCAAATTGCTGATGAAGCATATTGCGTCGGTCCTACACAGTCTAAAGATTCATATTTAAATATTCCTAATATCTTATCTATAGCAACGTCTACAGGTTGTGACGGTGTTCATCCTGGTTATGGATTTTTAGCTGAGAATGGCGATTTCGCTGAATTATGTGAAGCATGTCAATTGAAGTTTATTGGTCCAAGTTATGAATCTATTCAAAAAATGGGTATTAAAGACGTAGCTAAAGCGGAAATGATAGCAGCTAACGTTCCAGTTGTGCCTGGTAGCGATGGTTTAGTTGAAACAGTAAGTGATGCTAAAAAAATTGCTAATGAAATTGGATATCCAGTGATTATCAAAGCTACTGCTGGTGGTGGCGGTAAAGGAATTCGTGTCGCTCGTGATGAAAAAGAATTAGAAAATGGTTTCCGTATGACACAACAAGAAGCTGAAACTGCATTCGGAAATGGTGGATTGTATCTTGAGAAATTCATCGAAAACTTCCGTCACATTGAAATTCAAGTGATTGGTGACCAATTTGGTAATGTCATTCATTTGGGTGAACGTGATTGTACGATCCAAAGACGTATGCAAAAGTTAGTAGAAGAATCTCCTTCTCCAATTCTTTCTGAAAAAACACGTCAAGAGATGGGAAATGCTGCTGTCAGAGCTGCTAAAGCAGTGAATTATGAAAACGCAGGTACAATTGAATTTATTTATGATTTAAATGACGATAAATTCTACTTTATGGAAATGAATACGCGTATTCAAGTAGAGCATCCGGTAACTGAAATGGTAACAGGTATCGACTTAGTTAAACTTCAATTAAAAGTAGCTATGGGTGAACCTCTTCCTTACAAACAAGAAGACATTTCAATTAGTGGTCATGCAATTGAATATAGAATTAACGCTGAGAATCCATATAAAAACTTTATGCCTTCTCCAGGAAAAATCACACAATATATAGCGCCGGGCGGATATGGTGTGCGTATTGAATCAGCATGTTATACAAATTACACTATACCTCCATATTATGACTCAATGGTAGCTAAATTAATCGTTCATGAACCAACTAGAGATGAAGCGATTATGACTGGTATTAGAGCATTAAGTGAGTATCTAATTTTAGGAATTGATACAACAATTCCATTCCATTTAAAATTAATGAATAACGATATATTTAGAAGTGGTAATTTTAATACAAATTTCTTAGAAAAGTATAATATTATGGGTGATACTGAGTAGGAGGTTAAATCAAATGGTAAAAGTAGCAGATTATTCAAATTCTAATTTAGGTAAAGTTGAAATAGCGCCTGAAGTTATCTCAGTTATTGCGAGCATCGCAGTATCTGAAATTGAAGGAGTAACAGGACACTTCGCCGACTTAAATAACACTAACTTAGAAAAAATCAGTAGAAAGAATTTAAGTAAAAATTTAAAAATTGAAGCAAAAGATGATGGTATTCACATTGATGTCTACTGTTCAATTAAACATGGCGTTAAAATCTCTAAATTTGCAAGTAAAATCCAAGCAAATATTTTCAATTCTATTAAAACAATGACTGCTATTGAACCTAAAGAGATTAACATTCATATCATGCATATTACTGCTGAATAGATTAGAACAAATATTAAAATAAGGAGTTTGTTATGAGTCGTAAAGAAGCTAGAAAACAAGCATTTCAAACATTATTTCAATTAGAAATGAAAGATACGGATTTGACTATTAATGAGGCAATTAACTTTATTAAAGATGATTACCCAGATTTAGATTTTGATTTCATTCACTGGTTAGTTACGGGTGTCAAAGATCATGAACCAGTACTTGATGAAACAATCGAACCTAAACTTAAAGATTGGTCAATCCAACGTCTATTAAAAAGTGATCGTATCATTTTACGTATGGCTACTTTTGAACTTCTTCATAGTGAAACACCTCCAAAAGTAATTATTAATGAAGCTGTCGAACTTACTAAACAATTTAGTGATGACGATCATTATAAATTTATCAACGGTGTATTAAGTAATATAAAAAATTAGTATTGAGTGATGTCTATGTCTGAATATCTAAGTGTTTCAACTTTAACTAAATATATTAAATACAAATTTGATCAAGATCCGCATTTAAAATCAGTACTTCTTAAAGGTGAGTTATCAAATTTTAAAAAACATTCAAGTGGTCATCTGTATTTTAATGTTAAAGATAAAGATAGTGTTATCAGTGCAATGATGTTCAAAGGGAACGCTTCTCAACTTACATTTGACCCTAAAGAGGGCGATGAAGTATTACTTGAAGCTAGAGTTTCAGTATATGAACGTCGAGGGAATTATCAAATCTACGTTAATAAAATGGAACTGGATGGTATTGGTAACCTCTATCAAAAATTAGAAGAACTTAAACAAAAGTTAGCTAAACAAGGCTTTTTCAATAAAGAATATAAAAAAGCGATACCTAAATACCCTAAAAAAATAGCAATTTTGACTGCAAGTACTGGGGCGGCTATTCGTGATATTCATTCAACAATTGATAGCCGTTATCCTCTTGTAGAGAAGATTTCAATTAGTACTTTAGTGCAAGGAGCCCAAGCTAAAAATGATATTATCGAAAAAATTGAATATGCCGATAGTTTAAATGTATATACTATTATTTTGGGTCGTGGCGGAGGTTCTATAGAAGATTTATGGAACTTTAATGAAGAAGAAGTCGTCAAAGCTATTTTCAATTGTCAAACACCTATCATCTCAGCGGTCGGTCATGAAACTGATTTTACATTGAGTGACTTTGTGGCCGATGTTAGAGCTGCTACGCCTACCCAAGCGGCAGTAATTGCCACACCAGATCAGTATGAATTATTACAACAAATTAAGCAGTATCAATTTTCATTAACGAAATTTATTAAACAATACGTTGAAAAGCAATATAAACATTTAGATTATTTAGCGTCATATTACAAATTTAAGCAACCATCATTACTATATGACCAACAAATTCAACGACGAGATGATTTAGAGAAACAATTAAGACAAAAATTATTATTAAGTATTGAAAGTAAGAAAAATAGCATAAAATTATTGCAAAATCATTTTAATTTAAAAAATTTCAATCGCACTATTTTACAAAATCAAAAAACAGTTTCTAGTCATCGTCATCGTTTAATAAATGTAACCACTCAAACTATTGAACATAGTAGAGTTAAATTACAAAATAAAGTAGAACAACTTAATAATTTAAGTCCTACTAATATCATGTTAAGAGGTTATACAATTGTTAATAAAAATGATAAAGTCATAACAAGTACACATGATTTAAAAGAAAACGACGAGATTACATTATCTATGAAAGATGGTAGCGTCAATGCTACTGTTAAGAAAGTTAGGTGTAAAGATGAGTAAAGAACAACAAAGTTTTGAAGAAATGATGCAAGAATTAGAGAATATAGTTCAAAAATTGGATAATGAAACAGTATCATTAGAAGAATCATTGAATCTATACCAACGTGGAATGAAATTATCTGCTGCTTGCGAAACGACTTTAAAAGATGCTGAAAATAAAGTAAATCAATTAATTAAAGATGAAACAGAGGGTGCCGATAATGAGTAAATTATCAACAAATGAATTAATTGAACAAATTAATACTTTACTTAATGAGAGAATTGAAGATTCTTCACTTAATACAAATTTAGAAGAAAGTATGCGTTATTCTCTAAATGCTGGCGGTAAACGTATTCGTCCTTTACTTGTTTTATTAACGCTTAATGTTTTAAATGAAGATTACAATAAAGGGATTCAAACAGCATTAGCGCTTGAAATGATTCACACTTATTCACTTGTACATGATGACTTACCTGCTATGGATAATGACGATTATAGACGAGGTAAACTGACAAATCATAAAGTTTATGGTGAATGGAAAGCTATACTTGCTGGTGATGCTTTATTAACTAAAGCATTCGAAGTCGTAGCAAATGATAAATTACTTAAGCCTGATGTAAAAGTAAAAGTCATCTCTCGTTTAGCTCATGCTAGTGGTCACTTAGGTATGGTAGGTGGTCAAACACTAGATATGGAAAGTGAAGAAGATAGCTCAGTAGATTTAACTACATTAGAGCAAATTCACAGAGCCAAAACAGGTGCATTATTACAGTTTGCTATTTTAAGTGCTGCGGATATTGCTGAAGTAAGCGACAGCACTTCAACTGCATTAGAAAAATTTAGCGACAATTTAGGATTAATGTTCCAAATTAAAGATGATTTATTAGATATCTATGGTGACGAACAAAAATTAGGTAAAAAAGTGGGTAGCGACTTAGAAAATAATAAAAGCACTTACGTTTCTTTATTAGGTAAAGATGGCGCTGAAGAAAAATTAGAATGGCATAGAAATGCAGCAATTGAAGCGCTAAATTCGCTTAAAACTCATTATGATATTACACCTTTATTAGACATAGTTGAATTATTTTATAATAGAGATCACTAAACGATAAAGTATAAATTTAAAATAAATCCTTCTAAGCATCTATTCTTAGAAGGATTTTTCAATTTTATAAAATAGATAGATTTGTTATAAATAAAAGGAAATATTGTTTTAATATGTATAAGTTTATACATTTAGATGTAATAAATATATTCTTACGAACACAAATCAACATGAAAATCAACCTTGAATATCTGATATGACAACCTTTATAAGTAGTTAACTTTAGTAGTAGTTCCAAAAGGGTTGTGTTAAAATCATTGTATAAATATTCGAAACTAGGAGTGTTCACAATGGCTAAAAAATCAGTGAGACATATAAAAATCCGAGAAATTATCTCAAGTGAACAGATTGAAACACAAGATGAACTAGTTAAGCGTCTTAATGAATATGATTTAAATGTTACACAAGCAACCGTTTCACGAGATATAAAAGAACTACAATTAATTAAAGTACCTACACCTTCAGGTCAATATGTTTATAGCTTGCCGAATGATCGTAAATATCATCCGCTTGAAAAACTAGGCCGTTACTTAATGGATTCATTTGTTAACATTGAAGGTACAGGAAACTTACTTGTTTTAAAAACACTTCCTGGGAATGCCCAATCTATCGGTGCTATTTTAGACCAAATCGATTGGGATGAAGTTTTAGGAACAATTTGTGGTGATGATACTTGTCTTTTAATTTGTAAAGATGAAGAAGCAAGTAATACAATTAAAACTAGAATTTTTAATTTATTATAAGGATGCGATGAATTCATGTTACAAACCTTATCAATAAAACAATTTGCTATCATTGATGAACTGGAAATCCAATTTTCAGATGGCTTAACTGTCTTAAGTGGGGAAACTGGTTCCGGTAAATCGATTATTATTGATGCAATCGGACAATTGATTGGTATGCGTGCTTCATCAGACTATGTAAGGCATGGAGAGAAAAAAGCGATTATTGAAGGTATATTCGATATCGATAATAGTAAAGATGCTATATCTGTTCTGAAAAGCTTAGATATCGACATAGATGAAGACTTTTTATTAGTTAAAAGAGAAATTTTTAGTTCTGGAAAAAGTATATGTAAAATCAATAATCAAACTGTTACCCTTCAAGACTTGCGTAAAGTCATGCAAGAGCTTTTAGATATACATGGGCAACATGAAACACAAGTATTATTAAAACAAAAATATCATCTCCAATTACTGGATGATTATGCTGAAGATAAATATTTAGATACTAAAGAAAAATATCATCATTTATTTAATGAATATAAAAATAAAACTAGAGAATTAGAAGAACTCGAATCAGCAGACCAAGCTTTATTACAACGTTTAGATTTAATGAAATTTCAATTTGAAGAATTAAAAGAAGCTTCTTTAAAAGAAGGGGAAACTGAGCAACTTGAAGTTGACATTCGTCGAATTCAAAACTCTGAAAAGTTAAGTTTGGCATTAAATAACGCACATGTCGCATTAACTGATGAACATGCTATTACTGATAGACTGTACGAATTTAGTAACCATTTACAGGCTATTAATGATATTCTTCCAGATAAATATAATAAATTAAAAGAAGAAGTCGACCAATTCTACTATACTTTAGAAGATGCTAAGCATGAGTTATATGATGAAATGTCTAATACAGAGTTCGATGAGCAAGTGTTAAATGAACTGGAATCTAGAATGAATTTACTTAATAATCTTAAACGTAAATACGGAAAAGATATCAGCGAATTAATCACTTATCAAGATAAACTTGAAAGTGAAATTTCTAAAATCGAAAATTACGAAGAAAGTACTTCACAATTAAAAGAAGAAATTTCACAGCTTTATAAAGAAGTAATCAGCGTTGGTAAAGCACTTTCTAAAGAACGTCGTAAAGTTGCACGTGAATTAAGAGATCACATCGTTAAAGAGATTCAAAATTTACAAATGAAAGATGCAAATCTTGAAATTTCTTTCCAACCTCTTGATAAACCGACAATAGAAGGTATAGAATTTGTAGAATTCTTAATTAGCCCAAATAAAGGTGAACCACTTAAAAGTTTAAATAAAATCGCTTCAGGTGGGGAACTGTCGCGTATTATGTTAGCGCTTAAAAGTATCTTCGTTCAGTCCAGAGGCCAAACAGCAATTTTATTTGACGAAGTAGATTCAGGTGTATCAGGTCAAGCAGCACAAAAAATGGCTGAGAAAATGCGAGATATAGCACAATATATTCAAGTTATTTGTATCTCACATTTACCTCAAGTTGCCTCTATGAGTGATCATCATTTATTAATTAGTAAAGCTTCTAATGAAGATCGAACTACGACTCAAGTAAAAGAACTTGAAGACGGCGATAAAATAGATGAAATTGCGCGCATGATTTCAGGTGCCAGCGTGACTGATTTAACGCGTGAAAATGCTAAGGAAATGATTGAACAAAATCGTAGAAAATAGTAAGGATTATGTTCAGAATTTATAAATTTGATGTAAAATAACTAAGTATAAATAATTTCAACTTATAAGAGGGTGTGAACTGAATCGTTTCACGCTCTCTATCTAAGTTTAGACAAGTTAGGAGTAAGAACATGTCTGAAAAACAATATGACCTAGTTGTGTTAGGTGGAGGAACTGCAGGATATGTAGCAGCCATCCGTGCCTCACAATTAGGTAAAACAGTAGCTATCGTTGAACAATCTTTGTTAGGTGGCACATGTTTACATAAAGGGTGTATCCCAACTAAAGCGCTATTAAAATCGGCTGAAGTGACACGCACAGTTAAAGAATCTTCAAACTTTGGTGTGAATGTGGACGACTTTACGATTGATTATTCAAAAATGATGGCAAGAAAAACCGAGATTGTTGAACAAATGCATAAAGGCGTCAATGCATTAATGCAAACAAATCATATTGATGTTTACAATGGGACTGGCCGAATTATGGGCACTTCAATCTTTTCTCCACAAAGTGGTACAATATCAGTGGAATACAATAATGGAGAATCTGAGTTATTGCCAAATCAATATGTATTGATTGCTACTGGTACGAGTCCTAGACCATTGCCATTCTTAGACTTTGATAACGAACATATTATTTCAAGCAATGACTTATTAGAGATGACGGAATTGCCTGATAGTATGGCTATTATTGGTGGGGGCGTAATTGGACTTGAATTCGCTTCACTTTTAATTGATTTAGGTGTAAAGGTTTCAGTTATTGAAGCGAATGAACGCATCTTGCCTACTGAGAGTAAACAAATCGCTAAATTCCTTAAAGATAATTTAGAGCAGAGAGGCGTAACATTTTTTGAAAATTGTCAATTAGATGAATCTTCAATTTCAATTAATACGGACAATGTATCAATAACGGTGAATAATGACCAATCTGTTGAAGCTGAAAAAGTTTTAATAGCTATAGGACGTATGCCTAATACATCTGACATTGGCTTTAATAATACAAAAATTAAAACAGATCATGCTGGCTATATCGAGGTTAATCATTTTCAACAGACAGAGGATGCACATATTTATGCTGCTGGTGATTGTATCGGAAAATTACAACTTGCACATGTCGCTTCAAAAGAAGGTGTGATTGCAGTTGAACATATGTTCAGTACACCACCAATACCGTTAGATTATAATTTAATGCCGAAATGCGTATATACTTATCCTGAAATAGCATCCATTGGGATGAACAATGAAATGGCTAAAACTCAAGGAATAAATACACGTACATATAAAGCATCATTTAACGCAATAGGAAAAGCAGTTATCGATGAAGAGGCAAAACAACGAGGATTTTGTGAAGTTGTCATCAATCAAGATAACGAAGAAATTATTGGTTTAAGTATGGTAGGACCGCATGCTTCTGAATTAATAAACGAAGCAGCATTATTACAGTTTATGAATGGTTCTGCATTAGAATTAGGTCTAACCACACATGCACATCCTTCCATATCTGAAGTATTAATGGAATTAGGATTAAAAATAGAAAATAGAGCAATTCACGTTTAACAGGGAGGAAAATATAGGATGATTGATTATAAATCTGTCGGCCTTACAGAAGAAGACCTCAAACAAATTTATAAATGGATGGATTTAGGAAGAAAAGTAGATGAAAGATTATGGTTGCTTAACCGCGCAGGTAAAATACCATTTGTAGTAAGTGGTCAAGGTCAAGAAGCAACACAAATTGGTATGGCTTATGCTATGCAAGAAGGAGACATTTCATCACCTTATTATAGAGATTTAGCGTTTGTCACTTATATGGGCATTTCACCACATGACACAATGCTAGCTTCATTTGGTAAAAAAGATGATATCAATTCTGGTGGTAAACAAATGCCCTCGCATTTTAGTCATCGTGAAAAAGGCATATTATCACAAAGTTCTCCAGTAGCGACGCAAATCCCACATTCAGTTGGAGCTGCTTTAGCTTTGAAAATGGATGGAAAATCAAATATCGCTACAGCAACTGTAGGTGAAGGTAGTTCAAACCAAGGTGATTTCCATGAGGGATTAAACTTCGCAGGTGTTCATAAATTACCATTTGTTTGCGTCATTATAAATAATAAATATGCGATTTCTGTACCTGATTCTCTGCAATATGCTGCAGAAAAATTATCTGATAGAGCTGCTGGCTATGGTATTTATGGAGAAACTGTAGATGGTAATGATCCTATTGCTATGTATAAAGCAATGAAAGAAGCTAGAGAAAGAGCTCTAAACGGAGAAGGTGCAACGCTAATTGAAGCAGTTACTAGTCGTATGACACCTCATTCTTCAGACGATGATGATACATATCGTACTAAAGAAGAACGTGAATCTTTGAAAACATTGGATTGCAATTTAAAATTTAAAGATTATTTATTAGAACAAGGCATTATTGATGAAGAATGGTTAAGTGAAGTTGAAGAAGAGCACAAAGCTATCGTGAATAAAGCAACTAAAGATGCTGAGCAAGCACCTTATCCTTCAGTAAATGAAGCGTATCAATATGTATATGACCCTGAAGGAGGTATAACTAATGACTAAAATGAGCTATATTGAGGCCATTCAACAAGCACAAGATTTAGCAATGGAACAAGACAAAAACGTCTTCATTTTAGGTGAGGATGTAGGTCGTAAAGGTGGCGTATTTGGTGCTACTCGTGGTTTACAAGAAAAATATGGTGCTGAACGTGTAATAGATACACCGTTAGCTGAATCAAATATCATTGGTACTGCAATCGGAGCTGCAATGTTAGGAAAACGTCCGATCGCGGAAATTCAATTTGCTGATTTCATTTTACCTGCAGTAAATCAAATTATCAGTGAAGCTGCTAAAATGCGCTATCGTTCAAATAATGACTGGCAATGTCCTTTAACAATACGAGCACCATTCGGCGGTGGCGTACATGGCGGTTTATACCATTCACAAAGTGTCGAAAGCATTTTTGCCTCTACACCTGGATTAACTATTGTTATCCCATCTTCACCATATGACGCTAAAGGACTATTATTATCATCTATTGAATCAAATGATCCCGTGTTATTCTTTGAACATAAGAAAGCATATCGTTTCTTAAAAGAAGAAGTACCAGAAGATTATTATACTGTACCATTAGGAAAAGCAGATGTTAAACGTGAAGGCGAAGATATTACTGTGTTCACATATGGTTTATGCGTAAACTACTGTCTTCAATCTGCAGATATTTTAGCTGCAGATGGTATTAGTGTAGAAGTGGTTGATTTACGTACTGTTTATCCATTAGATAAACAAACGATTATTGAACGAGCTAAAAATAATGGCAAAATTTTACTTGTTACAGAAGATAATCTTGAAGGTAGTATTATGTCAGAAGTTTCAGCTATTATTGCTGAGAACTGCTTGTTTGATTTAGATGCACCAATTATGCGTCTAGCTGGACCTGATGTGCCTTCAATGCCATTTTCACCTAATCTTGAAAATGAAGTAATGATGAATCCCGACAAAATCTTAGATAAAATGCGCGAACTTGCGCAATTTTAAGGAGGCAATATTATGGATATTAAAATGCCAAAATTAGGGGAAAGTGTACACGAAGGTACGATTGAACAATGGTTAGTCTCTGTGGGTGACCACGTTGATGAATATGAGCCACTATGTGAAGTAGTTACTGATAAAGTAACTGCAGAAGTGCCTTCTACTAGTTCAGGTATCATTACTGAGCTATGTGTAGATGAAGGTGAAACAGTCGAGATTAATCATGTGATTTGTAAGATTGAAAGTGCAAATGAAGCAGAGTCGAATGATAATGAAGACCAACAACTTAATGTGAATTTGAGTGGTGATGATCAACTTACAATCAATGATGAAAATAGCGATCAGCACGATAACTCAAATGCGCCTCAACAATCGCTTCAATCTCAGTCACAATCTCAATCGCAATCATCTGCACCAAAAAATAATGGTCGTTTTTCTCCTGTAGTATTTAAAATTGCTTCAGAAAATAACGTAGATTTATCATTAGTACCTGGTACTGGCTTTGAAAATAGAGTAACTAAAAAAGATATCGAAGCTTATATTAAATCAGGCCATAATAATACTTCTCATCAAACTCAATCATCTACGGCAAAAGATGAATTAAAAACTCAAGATGTCCCTGTTACATCTCAATCATCAACTCAAAATGACCAAGTCATTCCAGTAAAAGGTGTGCGTAAAGCAATTGCGCAAAACATGGTGACAAGTGTTACTGAAATTCCACATGGCTGGATGATGGTTGAAGTAGATGCTACTAATCTTGTAAAAACTAGAAATTATCACAAAAATAGTTTTAAAGAAAATGAAGGATATAACTTAACGTATTTTGCTTTCTTCGTAAAAGCAGTGGCAGAAGCACTTAAAGCAAATCCATTCTTAAATAGTAGTTGGGATGGCAACGAAATTGTATTGCATAAAGAAATCAATATTTCTATTGCGGTAGCTGATGAAGATAAGTTATATGTCCCTGTCATTAAAAATGCAGATGAAAAATCTATAAAAGGCATTGCTAGAGAAGTTAACGAATTAGCACTTAAAGCACGCAATGGTAAATTAACTCAAGAAGATATGTCAGGTGGTACATTTACTGTTAATAATACCGGAACATTTGGTTCTGTATCGTCAATGGGTATTATTAATCATCCTCAAGCTGCTATCTTGCAAGTGGAATCGATTGTCAAACGACCTGTCGTTATTGATGACATGATAGCGATTAGAAGCATGGTGAATTTATGTATCTCTATTGACCATCGAATTCTTGATGGCGTACAAACAGGTTGCTTTATGTCTCAAGTTAAACAACGTATTGAGAATTATTCGGTTGAAAATACTAATATCTATTAAATTTAATGAAAGAGTTATATAACTGCTAGACAAGCTATTTGAACTCTGATTATTAAATTAGTAGAATGACAATAACTAAAGAAATGATAGAAAGGTGATTCTCATGGACTTAAATTTTGATTTATATATGAATGGCGTGGTAGAGCAAGCACGTAATGAAATTGAATCTGCAGGTTATGAACAATTAACAACTGCAGAAGAAGTAGATAAAGTTTTACAACAAAACGGTACATCTTTAGTTATGGTTAACTCTGTTTGTGGTTGTGCAGGTGGTATTGCACGTCCTGCTGCTAGTCACGCATTACATTATGAT
The DNA here is from genome assembly GCF_002902565.1 of Staphylococcus petrasii. GTDB lineage: Bacteria > Bacillota > Bacilli > Staphylococcales > Staphylococcaceae > Staphylococcus > Staphylococcus petrasii. The sequence continues at coordinate 14,607 of NZ_PPRC01000021.1, forward strand.
AAATTACCAGATAGATTAGTAACAGTATTTGCTGGTCAAGATAAAGAAGCAATGCAACAAGCACGAGATTATTTTGAAGGCTATGCTCCATCAAGTCCATCTTTTGCTCTAATTAAAGATGGTAAGATTACTGAAATGATAGAACGTCATCAAATTGAAGGTCATGACGTTATGGATGTTATTAACCAACTTCAAAGTCTTTTCGAAAAATATTGCGAAGAAAGATAAGAGGAACTACCCATGTTAAAGTTAAATCCTTATAAGATTGGATTTAGAACTCTTAAAACAGCGGTAGGGATAACGCTAGGCGTTATCTTAGCGAAATGGATAGGGCTTGATAATTATGCTTCAAGCGCTATCCTTATTGTTTTATGTATTAAACACACTAAAGTACATTCTGTTCAGGCCATTGTATCACGAGTCGTTTCTTGTGTTTTGGTCCTCTTAATTGGCTCACTTATTTTTAGTTTATTAGGGCAAAATGCGGTAGTGCTTGGTTTAATCGTCTTATTATTTATTCCATTAACCGTTATGCTTAACGTTCAAGAGGGCGTCGTGACGAGTTGTGTTATATTGCTACATGTATTTAATGCAAAAACAATTAATCTACATCTAATCATCAATGAACTACTCCTATTGACTATTGGCTTAGGAATTGCATTTATATTGAATTTAATTATGCCTAGTCTAGATAAAAAATTACTTGATTTTAAAAGAGAAGTGGAATCAGGATTTAAAGAAATATTCAAATCCTATAGTGAAGCTTGTACCCATTATAATAATGATTTAGTTATGTCTTTTGAAAAGATACAACTAGATATTCGAAAAGCTAAATCAATTGCTTTTAGAGATGTAAAAAACCACTTTGGTCGTAATGAAAATTCGTATTATCACTACTTTGATATGAGACAAGAACAACTTGAGCTCTTACGTAGAATCCAACCTTTAATCCATCAGATTACAGTAGACGATCCTTTAATAGAAGATATAGCTAATTTGTTGGCTGAAATTGGTGAAAACGTCAATAGTAATGATTATACCGCTTTAAGGTTGCATTCTTTATATGAAATACGCTTATCCTTAGATGAATTGCCTTTACCAAAGACGCATCATTCTCTAAGATCACGCGCAAGTATGATGCAAATCCTTAATGAATTAGAAGAGTATTTGAATATCAAGTCTCAATTTGGTTCATTAAGATTACACAGTGAAATTTAAATTATTTACTTAAAAATAAAGGGTGAAATGTTGAATTTTAACATTTCACCCTTTATTTCGTACTTAATTTCATTAGTGCATTAATGGCACTAAACTTGTTAATAATAATGCTGCGACAACAGCAATTAACATTATGATAATAATCACTTTTAAAACTTTATTATTCAACTTAGCCGCTCCTTAAATTTCAAGTTTCCACTTAAGAACTTTAATTATAGTTAAATTATAGTATATAAATTAACCTTAAATGATTTTAATACAAATGGCAATCAATTTATTTTTGATATCGATGAAAGTCAGTTAAAATAATAATTATATGAGAAAGGGGTTTTTACGTATGGTAAACAGTCAACGCTTATTAAATACATTTTTAGAATTAGTTCAAATTAATTCTGAAACGGGTCACGAAGAAGTTATTCAACCCATTTTAAAAAAACGATTTGAAGATCTAGGTTTACAAGTAAAAGAAGATAATGCATCGGAGAAAGAGTGGTTAGGTGCCAATAATTTAATTTGTACATTACCAAGCACAACGACTAAAGAAGATGTTTCTAAAATTTACTTTACGAGTCATATGGATACTGTGGTTCCAGGTATTGATGTGAAACCGCAAGTTAAAGATGATGGCTATATTTATTCTGATGGTACAACTGTACTTGGCTCTGATGATAAAGCCGGGTTAGCAGCAATCATTGAAACAATTGAAGTACTAAAAGAAAATAATATTCCTCATGGCCAAATTCAATTTGTGATTACTGTTGGAGAGGAATCTGGATTAAAAGGCGCTAAAGAATTAGATCCATCTATGCTTGATGCTCAATTTGGTTATGCAGTAGATGCTAGCCAACCAGTAGGTACAACTGTAGTGGGCGCGCCAACACAAATGGTATTGAAAACAACTATTCATGGTAAAACAGCGCATGCTAGTACACCAAATGAAGGCATCAGTGCAATCAATATTGCAGCTAAAGCGATTAGTAAAATGAGTTTAGGTCAAATTGACGATTATACAACAGCGAATATTGGTAAATTCCATGGTGGCTCAGCTACTAATATTGTAGCTGACGAAGTAGTTATTGAAGCTGAAGCACGTTCACATAATGATGAAAGTATCGATAAACAAGTCGCTCATATGAAAGAAGTATTTGAAACGACTGCTCAAGAATTAGGTGGACAAGCTAAAGTTGAAATAGAAAAAAGTTATCCAGGTTTTAAAATTGAAGATGATAATGAAGTGACACAATATGCAATTAATAGTGCACATAAACTTGGTCTTAGTGGTAATACTGTTATTGCTGGTGGTGGTTCAGATGGAAGTATCATAAATACGTATGGCATTCCAACAGTCATCCTTGGCGTAGGATATGAGCATATTCATACTACTTCTGAACGTATAGCTGTTGAGTCTTTAAATCAATTAGCACAGCAGTTATTAAAAATCATTGAATTAGTCAGTGAATAGTTATTAGTTTAGTGAAGTCTTTTCAAGTTTTGTGATACAATACTATTGAAAAAATCGAATGAGAGAGGTAAGTAATATGACTCAACAAATAGGTGTAGTAGGATTAGCTGTAATGGGTAAAAACCTAGCATGGAATATTGAATCTCGTGGTTACAGCGTATCAGTATATAATCGCTCAAGCGAAAAAACTGACGAAATGGTGAAAGAATCAGAAGGTAAACAAATTCACCCAACATATTCTTTAGAAGAATTCGTTAATTCATTAGAGAAACCACGTAAAATTTTATTAATGGTTAAAGCTGGTCCAGCTACTGACGCAACAATTGACAGCTTATTACCTTTATTAGATGACGATGATATTTTAATCGATGGTGGTAATACAAATTACCAAGATACTATTCGTCGTAACAAAGCGTTAGCAGAAAGTGGTATTAACTTTATTGGAATGGGTGTATCTGGCGGTGAAGTTGGTGCGCTTACTGGTCCTTCATTAATGCCAGGTGGTCAAGAAGCTGCGTACAATAAAGTAAGTGATATTTTAGATGCTATCGCTGCGAAAGCTAAAGATGGCGCTTCATGCGTAGAATACATTGGTCCTAATGGTGCAGGTCATTATGTAAAAATGGTGCACAATGGTATCGAATATGCAGATATGCAATTAATTGCTGAAAGTTACGCAATGATGAAAGATTTACTAGGTATGTCTCATGAAGAAATTTCTAAAACTTTCAAAGAATGGAATGCTGGTGAATTAGAAAGTTATTTAATTGAAATCACTGGTGACATTTTCACTAAATTAGATGAAAATAATGAAGCTTTAGTTGAAAAAATTCTTGATACAGCCGGTCAAAAAGGTACTGGTAAATGGACTTCAATCAACGCATTAGAATTAGGTATTCCTTTAACAATTATTACTGAATCTGTATTCGCACGTTTCATTTCTTCAATCAAACAAGAACGTGTAAATGCATCTAAAGAATTAAACGGTCCTGAAGTTAAATTCGACGGTAATAAAGAGGAATTCTTAGAAAAAATTCGCAAAGCTTTATATATGAGTAAAATTTGTTCATATGCGCAAGGTTTCGCTCAAATGCGTAAAGCAAGTGAAGAAAATGAATGGAACCTTAAATTAGGCGATCTTGCTATGATTTGGCGAGAAGGTTGTATCATCCGTGCTCAATTCTTACAAAAAATTAAAGATGCTTACGATAATAATGCAGAATTACAAAATCTATTATTAGATCCTTACTTCAAAGGCATCGTTACTGAATATCAAGATGCGTTGAGAGACGTTGTTGCAACTGGTGTTCGCAATGGTGTACCAACACCTGGTTTCTCTGCAAGTGTAAACTATTATGATAGTTACCGTTCAGAAGATTTACCAGCTAACTTAATTCAAGCTCAACGTGACTATTTCGGTGCACATACTTATGAACGTAAAGATAAAGAAGGCGTATTCCATACTCAATGGGTAGAAGAATAAACCTCTTTAAAATATAAAAATTAATATATTTTGATGAAGTAGTAGCAATTCAAGTTACTACTTCATTTTTTATAATTAATTGTGCAAACGATTGCACAAAATCATTGACTTTGCATTAATATATTTTTAAGATAAATATATAGCTTATTTGTAAGCGCTTACCCATTTTTAACAGAAAGTGTGGTTTCTCATGAGGACAACCATTAAAGATGTAGCTTCTGAGGCAAATGTATCCATATCAACCGTTTCAAGAGTGATTCGTAATAATCCTAAGATCACTGAAGCAACTGCAAACAAAGTTAGAGAAGCGATGGATAAATTAGGATATATTCCAAACCAAGCTGCTCGAACATTAATTACAAATAAAACTTTAACAATTGGTTTAATTATTAAAAGTTCTTCATCAGATGTAAGGCAAAATCCGTTTAATAGTGATGTGTTAAATGGCATTCATCAAGAATGTAATCGTCACGGCTATTCAACCAAAATGACGGTATCTGAACATTCAAATGAGCTATTTACCGAAGTTAAACAAATGGTTCAATCGAGAAGTGTAGATGGTTTTATACTCTTATATTCTAAAGAGAATGATGAAATAGAAAGACTTCTTCATGAACATAGTCTTCCTTATATAGTTGTTGGTAAACCACTTAACTTTGATGATGTAATTCATATTGACAACGATAATATTAATGCTTCTCAACGATTAACAAAGTATTTATATGACTTAGGCCATAGACACATACTTTTTCTCAAAGAACCAGGAAATTTTGCGGTGACAAATGATAGGGAACTTGGTTTCAGAGATAGTTGTGAAGCATTTAAAATTCAATATGCAGTTGAAGAAGCAGAGTCACGACATTCAATACATAAGATTGTTGAACACTATTGCATTAAAGATCATTCCCTGAAACCTAGTGTGATTATTACTTCTGATGCGATGTTAAATCTTCAAGTTCTTAGTGTTTTATATGATTTTAACCTTCATATACCTGATACTATTCAAACTTGTACTTTTAATACATCTTTTTTGACTGAAAATGCAGCACCACCACAAACTAGCGTCTGCATTAACCCTGATTTGTTAGGTAAAGAAGCTGGCGCAACAATAATTAATTTATTAAAAAGTTTACCTGTTTCATTTTCAAAAAAAGAAATAGAAACACATTTAGAAATTAGACAATCAACTAAAAAGTTAGCAAAGGAGAATGAAGAATGACTAAAAATTGGTGGAAAGAAGCAGTAGCGTATCAAGTTTACCCAAGAAGCTTCAATGATAGTAATAATGACGGGATTGGCGATTTACCAGGCGTGATTGAAAAGTTAGATTACTTAAAAGACTTAGGTATCGATGTGATTTGGCTAAGTCCTATGTATCAATCACCAAATGATGATAATGGATACGATATTAGTGATTATCAAGAAATTATGGATGAATTTGGCACAATGGAAGATTTCGATCGTTTGTTAAAAGGCGTGCATGATAGAGGCATGAAACTCATCCTAGATTTAGTTGTCAATCATACGTCAGATGAACACCCTTGGTTTATTGAGTCGAAATCAAGTAAAGATAATCCTAAAAGAGATTGGTATATTTGGGCAGATCCGAAACCTGACGGCTCAGAACCTAACAATTGGGAAAGCATCTTTAATGGTTCCACTTGGCAATTTGATGAAGTCACAGATCAATATTACTTCCATTTATTTAGCAAAAAACAACCTGATTTAAATTGGGATAATCCAGAAGTACGTGAAGCTGTGTTTGATATGATGAATTGGTGGTTTGAAAAAGGTATCGATGGATTCCGAGTAGATGCAATTACCCATATTAAGAAAACGTTTGAAGCCGGTGATTTACCAGTACCTGAAGGAAAAAAATATGCACCAGCATTTGATGTAGACATGAACCAACCTGGTATTCAAGATTGGTTACAAGAAATGAAAGATGAATCTCTAAGTAAGTATGACATTATGACTGTAGGAGAGGCGAATGGCGTCAATCCAGATAATGCGGAAGAATGGGTTGGAGAAGATAAGGGTAAATTTAATATGATCTTCCAATTCGAACATTTAGGTTTATGGAGTACAGGCGACTCACAATTCGATGTTAAAGCGTATAAAGATGTATTAAATCGTTGGCAAAAAACATTAGAAGGTGTGGGTTGGAATGCTTTATTTATTGAAAATCACGACCAACCACGCAGAGTATCTACATGGGGTAATGATACCGAATATTGGTATGAATCTGCTACGAGTCACGCAGTAGTTTATTTCTTACAACAAGGTACACCATTTATATACCAAGGCCAAGAAATTGGTATGACCAATTATCCGTTTGAAAGTATAGAAACCTTTAATGACGTTGCGGTTAAAAACGAGTATCAAATTGTAAAAGAACAAGGCGGAGATGTTAATCAATTATTAGATAAATATAAAATGGAAAATCGTGATAATTCACGTACGCCAATGCAATGGAATGATTCTACTAATGGTGGATTTACTGAAGTTGAACCTTGGTTCCCAGTCAATCCAAATTATAAAGAAATCAATGTAGAACAACAATTAGAAGATAAGAAATCGGTACTTAATTTTTATAAAAAATTAATTCAATTGAAGAAATCAAACGAAATTTATACTTATGGCGAATTTGATTTAGTCGATGCCGATAATGAAAATGTGTTTGCTTATACGCGTAAATTAGATGGTAAAACAGTAGTCGTGGCAGGTAACTTAACAGATAAATCCGCACCATTATCATTACCATTTGAGGTGGATAGTGAAGCAATTAAACTACACAACTATGATGGTACATCAGACGTGACATCTCTAAAACCATTTGAAGCTTTTGTAGCTGAGATATAATACACATACGAGAGCCTGGACATTATTAAATGTCACAAACTCATATCACATTTTGGCAGTAGCTAACTGAGTTGAAATTGCGCTTAAATCGAGCTTTTTTCAAATTTAGTCATCCTTGCCTGGGTTAGGGCCCCTAACATAGAGGCTTTCGAAAAGAAAGTCTACTAAGTGATAAAATTTTATAGAGAAAATTATCTATTACATGATAATTAGAGATGATATAATATTAAAGTCGCCTATCTCTCAGGCGTCAATTCAGACGCAGAGAGGGGGTGCATATAAGATGGTCGAAGCTCTTGTTCACATCACGACCACAGTCATAAGTGGTTGTATTGTTACGTTATTTGCGCAATGGTTACGCACACGTAATAATAAGAAAAAATAGGCGATGTTAACCATCACCTAAAAAATCCCCTCACTACTCGCAATAGTGAGGGGATTGGTGCATAAAATGCACGAAGCTCTTGTTGAATAAATTATAACACTAGAGCATCAAATAATGCAAAAAGTTTCTAAAACGAATTGCGATTAATGAACTATAGTTAGTAGCTCGTTAATCGCATTTAATCTTATTTAATAATTTATATATCGTAATTTTCTTGTTTAATAGGTAACCAAAGTTGAATTTTAGTGAATGGGTCCTCAAATGAGAAATCAAAAGGATAAATTTCTACATACAAGCTGTCTCGTTCATATGGTAAAGTGAGTTGCAAACTTGATTCTATATAATACCAAGCCTCATTAACTGCATAATCAATTTCGCCTTTTAAATTGAATTTAGCGTAATGTCTACCCGGTAACAATCTACTTTCTAAATGTGCTGGATAGCGTTCACTTGGGACGCCAACAAATATTTCTACACCTTCGTCTAACGGGCAAGTTATGACAAATATCTCATACGGGCTTATATTATTATATCTTTTCAATTCTTTTAATCTACCATCGTTGAATAAATCTTCTAAAAAATCAGGGACTTTATAGGGGTTAGATAAGTTATCCGCTTCAACAAATCGAGCATATCCAACTAATGGTATATCATCAGTAGTATCTAATCTATATGGATAGGGTGCACGTTCAGTAGTGGTTAATTTAATATACAGTCGTTCTTGCAATTTTAACTCATCTTTTTTTGCAGATGCTTGAATAGGTGAGATTCCATGAAAATCACTAAAATCATTAGCAAATTCATTTGAACTTGCATAATTGTATTTTTTAGCTACATCAACTAATCTTGAAGCACTTAACATCATTTCTCTAGCTGCTACAGTCATTTTTCTAGCATGTGCATAACTCTCTGGCGATTGTCCTACAATCATTTTAAATGATTGATCTAGATGGTAAGGAGAAAGACCAACGTAATCACTTAAATCTTGCAAATTAAACGGCTCTAATAAACGATCCTCAATATATACGATTGCCTGTTGTATCTGCTTGATAACGTCCAAAACTTTCACTCCAATAATTTTACAATCAATTAATACATATTTTACCTTATTTTATAAAAATATACATCTTAACGTGTGCTATCTTTAAAAACTTTTTCAAAAATAATGGAAAAAGGACAGAATATGAGTTTAAACCATTCAGATTTAAACATCATATTGTGTCCTCCTTTAAAACAATATAGCTGTTTCGCTTTATTGAATATCGTCCCACCAATGATTGCCATCGCGGCTTAACAATAAATCACTTTCTAATGGGCCGTTCGTACCAGATTTATAGTTAGGGAAGCATGATGGTTCATTCATTGACCATTCATCTTGGATGATATCAACAAATTTCCAAGTTGATTTTAATTCTTCCCAGTGAGTAAAGTTTGTCGCATCACCTTTAAGACAATCGAATAATAGGTTCTCATAAGCGTCTACAGTGTTCATTTTATCTTGTGCACTTAATGCATATGATAATTGTACAGGTTCAGTATCAATGCCTTGAATATTTTTCTTAGCATTTAAATGAAGTGAGATACCTTCATTTGGTTGAATATTGATAACTAGTAAATTAGAATCAAGTAATTTGTCAGTTTGATAATATAAATTCATAGGAACTTCTTTGAATTCTACAACAACTTGAATTGTTTTAGACTTCATACGTTTACCTGTTCTAATATAGAATGGCACACCTGCCCAACGGAAATTATCAATCGTTAGACGACCAGAAACGAATGTAGGTGTATTTGAATCTTCAGCTACGCGGTCCTCTTCACGATAAGCTTTTACTTCTTCGCCGTTTATATAACCTCTATCATATTGTCCTCGAACAAAGTTCTTTTTCACTTCTTCAGGTTTTAATTGTCTAAGTGATTTTAATACTTTAACTTTTTCAGCACGGATATCTTCACTCTTAAGACTAATAGGGGCTTCCATTGCTAATAATGCGACCATTTGTAACATATGGTTCTGTACCATATCTTTTAATGCGCCACTTGATTCATAGTAGCCACCCCGATCTTCAACTCCAAGTATTTCGGAAGATGTAACTTGGATATTAGAAATATATTTATTGTTCCATAATGGTTCAAACATGGCATTAGAGAAACGTAATACCTCGATGTTTTGCACCATATCTTTACCAAGATAATGGTCAATACGATAAATTTCTTCTTCTTTAAATGATTGACGAAGTTGATTATTTAATTGTTCTGCTGATTTCAAGTCGCTACCAAATGGTTTCTCGATTACAAGACGTTTGAAGCCATTAGTTTCAGTAAGACCAGATGATTTTAAGTAATCAGAAATAATACCAAAGAATTGAGGTGCCATCGCTAAGTAGAATAGGCGATTACCTTTTAGTTGATATTGAGTATCTAACTGATTAGAAAAATCTAATAAATCATGATAACTTTGTTCATCACTAACATCATGTTTGAAGTAATAAACATGTTCCATAAATTCATCAATTTGAGTAGTATCTTCAACATGTGATTGAATAGATGCCTTCACTTGTTCACGGAAAATTTCATTAGTGTAATCACGACGTCCAATTCCTATAATAGCAATATGTTCATCTAAATTATCTTGTTGGAATAAGTGGAATAAAGACGGAAATAACTTTCTATGACTTAAATCTCCAGTAGCACCGAAGATAGTAATTAAACAAGGGATATGTTTCGTTTGTTTACTCAAGTTCAAAACCTCAATTCTTTAATTGCTATGATTTATTTATTATAAAATAAATTGTTGGTACTTCCTATATATTTGCTTTAAAGAGGTACTACAATTCAAATTTACATTCAAAATGAATAATACGCAATTTAATATAATATAAATATCATTATACCTTAAATCGTTTCATTTTTATTTATTTTATTTCTCATTATAACAATCACTTCGACATATGATAAAATATATTGAAGAAAAAGGAGGCATATGCATGGAAGTTACATTTTTTGGAACGAGTGCGGGTTTACCGACTAAAGAAAGAAACACTCAATCCATCGCTTTAAATCTTGAGCCATATTCAAACGCGATTTGGCTTTTTGACGTTGGCGAAGGCACTCAACATCAAATCTTACATCATTCAATTAAGCTAGGTAAAGTCGATCACATATTTATCACGCATATGCACGGCGATCATATCTTTGGCTTACCTGGATTATTGACTAGTCGTTCCTTCCAAGGTGGAGAAGATAAGCCTCTTACTATCATTGGACCTAAAGGTATACGAGCTTATATAGAAACTTCACTTAAATTATCAGAGTCTCATTTAAATTATCCAACTACATTTATTGAGATTGATAATAATTTTACATATCATCACAAAGGTTTTTCGGTATCAGCTAAGTTATTAAATCACGGTATACCTTCTTATGGTTACCGTATTGAATCACCGACAACACCAGGGACAATTGATGTTCAAGCATTAAAAGCAATTGGCTTAGAACCAGGACCTAAATATCAAGAAGTTAAAATGTATGATACCTTTGAACATAATGGTCAAGTATTTAATTCTGATGATTTCAAAGGACCTGCAAAACCTGGCCCGGTTATTTCAATTTTTGGTGATACTAAGCCTTGTAAGAATGAAATGATAATTGCCCAAGATTCAGAAGTAATGATTCACGAAGCAACCTATATAGAAGGGGACAAAACGTTGGCTAACAATTATCATCATAGTCATATTGATGATGTTTTCACTCTAATCAAACAAGCTAATGTAAGCAGAAGTTTGATTACGCATTTAAGTAATCGTTATAACTATGAAGATATCGACAAAATTAAGTCTGAGTTAAAACAGTTAGAAGATACGCCAAACTTCGAATTTGTAAAAGACTTTGAAACTTATAAAATTTAAATATTGCATTTGAAACCCCTATCCAAATGATAAAAGTGGATAGGGGTTTTCAATGAGATTTTAGTATTAATTATCTTCGTTTTTAGAAAGTTCCATACTTCTTTCTACAGCAGCGTTTAAACAGTCTTCAAATATGCCTTTAATATCGTGTTGTGCTAATGCATCTAAACCTGCTTGCGTTGTACCACCTTTAGAGGTGATGTTTTTACGTAATTGTTCCATGCTTAAATCAGAACGCTCTATCATTTTACTTGTTCCAATAATTAAATTCTTGATAGATTCTTCAACTTGACCTTTTTCAAGACCTATTTCAGTTCCAGCTTTAACATATTGTTCAAATACATGATATAAGAAAGCAGGACCGCTTCCTGTAATAGCTGTCACTTGATGTAAGTGGTCTTCGTCAACCTCGATAACTGAACCGAATGCGTTTACTAATTCGATAACTTCATCTTTAGCTTTAGGTCCAAAGTTTCCTGAAAAGCTTATGCCTGTTACTGAATGTCCAACTTGCGCATTAGTGTTAGGCATAATACGTGCAATAGGATTGGTTACTTGAAGTTGTTCATGAATATAGTTAATTGGTAAACCAGCCATAATGGAAATAAATCGATTGTCATCCGTAATATGTGGTTGAATTCGTTTTGCGACTTCTTCAAAATCGTAAGGTTTAGTTCCTAAAAATACATAATCCGCATCTTTTAATAATGCTTCATCATCATAACTGTATTCCACACCTAACTCTTCAGCAAATTGCTTAAGTCTCTCTTCATTAGACTTATTAGTTAGATAAATATCATTTGAATTAAGCGTTTTAGAATCGATAATTCCTTTAAAAATCGCTTGTGCCATATTACCAGCACCATAAAATACTAATTTCATTAACAACATCACCCTCACAATTAATTTTATACCACCATAGTAACATATAAGAGGCACTTATTTTTAAGATTAAAAATTTAGTGCCTCTATACGCATGAGCTTCAGCTTAGGTGATCCTTTAAGTAGATTTTTAAGAATAAAAATTTAGTACTTTTCGCAAACATTAAACATCTTCTAAAATTCCGTTTCATTTATAAATAGGTAAAAATAAGTTACTATAATAACAAAGTTTAAAAAGGGGTTCGAAGAAATATGATTGGTCAGCATTATATTGTCACTGGAGGCACAAGTGGGCTAGGTTTAGAAATAGTGAAACAGTTATTAGAAAAAGGTGCATTTGTTACAGTAATAGCTCGAAATAAAGTAAAGTTTAATAATATTCATTTCGGTTCTCATCAATCTAAAGTTTCAATGATTCATTGTGACTTACAAGATAGGGAAGCCATCGCTAACATAGCCTCTAGCATCAATTTTCCAATTAATGGTCTGATTTACAGTTCAGGTTTAGGCTATTTTAAATCTGTTGCACATCATACTGCTAAAGAGATGATTGAAACTTACGATGTAAACTTGATTAGTTTCAATTTACTATACAATGTTTTGCGACCTTACTTTTCAAAAAATGCAACTATCGTAGGCATTTCAAGCCAAGCTGCTTTCGTTACACAAGCTCATGCTGCACATTATGGCGCTTCTAAAGCTGCACTTAATGGCATCTTAAATGCTCTACGTCTTGAAGAACCGCAATTACATTTTATGGCAGTAAATCCTGGCCCAATCAAAACGCCTTTCCATGAAAAGGCTGATCCAAGTTTGATATATGCCCAAAAATACGAATCAATCATGATTGACCCTCAACAATTAGCTAAAGATATCGTGGAAGGTATCATTAAGCGAAAAAAAGAAATTAACCAACCGAAATGGATGCACCACTTATTAAAAATTTACCAGTTAGCGCCTAGAACGCTTGAACAATGGTTATCTCCTTTATTTAAAAATAAAATTTAATGCAAAGGCGGGAATGACTATGATTTGTTGTGTGAATAAACATGTCAAATATGCTGTTGAAAACTTGCAAACTATTTCACCACAAACTTCTTTTCAACTTAAAGATTTATTGGGAAGTTCATACTATAATTCTTTAGATAGTAGTGAACAAGAATTTATTGAATTTAAATTCCATGAGTTGGTTTTAAGAGGGGAAATAATGAATGTATCAATAAAAGGTATGTCCAATGAAGGGATATATCACTATTTAAAACAATATTAATAAAAATCGGAATAGCACGTTAGTATATAACGTATTGCTACTCCGATTTTTTAATTTAATTTATTTTGTATTTAGATGTTGAGTATACTCTAAATTTTTCACGCGTTCACGTGCTGCTTTAATACGATCAAGACTTACTGTTTTTTTATAATTTTCAACATTGTCTTTCAATTGTTCTACAGAACTAGCACCGACTATGATTGAACCAAGTGCATCGTGAGAAGTTAAGTATTCAAAAGAAAGGGCACTTAAATTACTTTCGATTTCTTTGATTGAAGCAATTGTTTCGCCTAATTCATGATAATCATAATCAAAGATACCATCTTTAAACTTCTTATCTAACACATCGACGCTTTTTGAAGTTAGCAATCCTTTAAATACAGGACCACGTGCTAAAACTTTTACGTGATGCGCATGTATATCATTGAGTAATTTTTCCGGACGATTATCAATTAAATTAAACTGAGACATAATTGTTTCAATCTCACTGTGTTTTAAATAATAATCAATTACATTTGGACGAATTGAAGAAATACCATACGCTCTGATAATCCCTTCTTGTTTAAGCTCGTTAAATGCACTGAGTGTCTCATCTAGTGGGTCATCTATTGTTCCACCATGTAATTGGTATAAATCTAAATGATCTAAACCAAGGCGTTGTAAAGAGCCTTTTACGCTTTCTTTAATATATTTTTTCGAAGGATCCCAAGTCGTACCACCATCTTCAGTAGGACGGTTTCCCACTTTTGTACCAATTACTATGTCATCTCTATTTTGATATTTCTTCAACGCTTTTCCAACAATTTCTTCATTTACACCACGATCATAGATATCTGCAGTATCGAAATAAGTGATACCTTGTTCAATCGCAGTTTCAATAATTGGTTCAGCTTCTTGATAATTTGTACCTAAACTCATACATCCTAAACCTAATTCCGAAATTTCTATGCCGCTTTTTAATATATTCCTTTGCATGTCCAATCTCCTTTCGATACACTTTAGGTAACGCATTCATCTTATCAATTTATATAAAGAATTAAAAGGGACGTGAATATAATGGAATTTAATGAAAAAACATTTGATAGAACGGTAATTTACAATGGTAAAATTATTGATTTAGAAATTCATGATGTAGAACTACCAGATGGTAAAACATCTAAGAGGGAGATCGTTAATCATAATGGGGCAGTAGCTGTTTGTGCGATTACTCCTGAAAATGAAGTACTCTTAGTCAAACAATACCGTAAACCTGTTGAAAAACCATTACTTGAGATTCCGGCTGGCAAATTAGAAGAAGATGAAGAAAGAGAAGAAGCAGCTAAACGTGAATTGGAAGAAGAAACAGGCTATATTGCTAACGACTTAAACTTTATTACTCATATGTATGGATCACCTGGCTTCTCTAATGAAAAATTATCAATTTATTTCTCAGACAACCTAAGTGAAGGGGAAATGAACTTAGATGATGATGAATTTGTAGAGGTACACAAAGTACCAATTGATAAAATCAAAGATTTACTTGATAGCGATGAAATCGAGGACGCTAAAACAATCATTGGCCTACAGTATATATTATTAAATTATAATCATTCTAAATAACTACCGTTTTAAGCTTGCCTTTTATTGAGAATATTGTTAATTTAGTAAGTGAGATATTATCACTTTAAAATGATTATAATTATTAATAGAGGAGTGTCGCTCCCATGGAAGAACGATTAAACAGAGTAAAACAACAATTACAACAATCATCTTACAAATTAACACCTCAACGTGAGGCAACGGTTCGAGTTCTAATTGAAAATGAAAAAGACCATCTTAGTGCTGAAGATGTCTATTTAAAAGTTAAAGACAAAGCACCTGAAATTGGATTAGCTACTGTTTATAGAACACTAGAATTATTAGCTGAATTAAAAGTAGTAGATAAAATTAATTTCGGCGATGGGGTAGCACGCTTCGATTTGAGAAAAGAAGGCGCCAAACATTTTCATCATCACCTCGTATGTATGGAATGTGGTAAAGTAGATGAAATCCACGAAGACTTACTACCTCAAGTAGAAGAACGTGTTGAATCAGAATACAATTTTAGAATTTTAGACCATAGATTAACATTTCATGGCGTCTGTGCCGAATGCCAAGCTAAAGGGAAATAATTTAGTTAAATTGAACGAATTTTAGACGTCGGAGTGAAACAAGCACTTAGAATTTGTTTCACTCCATTTTTCTATATAAATGAAGGTGGAAATATGAATACGATTATTGAAGAATATTTGAAATTTATACAAATTGAAAAAGGTTTAAGCGAAAATACAATCGGTGCCTATAGAAGAGACTTAGCTAAATACGAAGCTTATATGAAAGAGCATAAAATAGCGCATATTGATTTTATTGACCGACAAGTGATTCAAGAATGTCTTGGTCATTTTATTGATGAAGGTGCATCATCAAAATCTATTGCTCGTTTTATCTCAACCATTCGCAGTTTTCACCAATTTGCATTACGTGAAAAATATGCAGCTAAAGATCCAACTGTATTGATTGAAACACCTAAATATGAGAAAAAACTGCCCGATGTATTGGAAGTAGAAGAAGTAGAGCAACTTCTTGAAACGCCTGATTTAAATAAAAATAACGGTTATCGCGATCGTACAATTTTAGAACTTTTATATGCCACAGGTATGCGTGTATCAGAATTAATAAATATAGAAATTGAAGATATTAATTTAATAATGGGATTTGTAAGAGTGTTTGGTAAAGGGAATAAAGAAAGAATTATACCTTTAGGTGATACAGTAATAGAATTTTTAGATACTTATTTAGAAAAAGTACGTCCTCAATTATTGAAAAAGACAATAACTAATGTATTATTTCTCAATATGCATGGTCGACCTTTGACACGCCAAGGTATCTGGAAAATGATTAAACAATATGGTTTAAAAGCTAACATTAATAAAACATTGACACCACACACACTTCGTCATTCATTTGCTACACATTTACTTGAAAATGGTGCTGATTTACGTGCAGTACAGGAGATGTTAGGTCATTCAGATATTTCAACAACTCAACTTTATACACATGTTTCTAAATCTCAAATACGTCAAATGTATAATCAGTTTCATCCAAGAGCATAATTATTGTTAATAATAAAGAAGTATAATGTATTTTATATTTCTTTATTTTTTTTATTTAAAATGGCTTGTTGTCTGGCAGCAATTACTTCACTGCGATCTCTGCGCAAGTGGTGATGTACGATGTAATCATCTTTAATTACAAATTCATTAAATTCATAATCTGGCATTTCAGTATAGATTTTATTTTCAAATTGCTTGTTAATAGGTAACTTTACAGGAGTAAATTGTTCGTGTTGTGTAATCTTTTCAATTTGAATGTTCAATAATGCTTCATATTTTTCTTCCTGTAAACCAACACTTGATTTATCCTTAGCATTTTGAAATGTAATTAATGCTTTTTTACAACTTTTTAATGCCCCAATATAATTCTCTCTTCTATAATGATACATAGCAGTAGCAAACAATATAAGGCTTACAATTGCTTCATTTTTAGAAAAATAAGGATTAGCTTTCCAAGCATCTTCTAAAATATCATGACATAAAAAATAATGTTGATGCTTATGAAATTGATAATAAAAATCGATTAATGCGTGTTCCATACTACTTCAACCTCAATTTAAATGTTTATGATATTCATGCTATAATACTTTAGTAAATTATGCACGATAGAGAATTAATATAAGGACGATAATTATGTATGAAGTTAAGTTAGATGCCTTTAATGGCCCTCTAGATTTATTATTACATTTAATACAAAAGTACGAAATTGATATTTACGATATACCAATGAAAGCTTTAACAGAACAGTATATGCAATATGTACATGCAATGAAACAATTAGAAATTAATGTAGCAAGTGAATATTTAGTTATGGCTTCAGAACTCTTAATGATTAAAAGTAAATTATTGTTACCTCAACATGACACAGTAGAAGAGTTAGAAGAGGACCCACGAGAAGACTTAGTGGGAAGATTAATTGAATATCAAAATTATAAAGAATATACAATGCTATTAAATGCTAAAAAAGAAGAACGTGAATTATACTTTACTAAACATCCTACCGATTTATCACATCTTGAAAAAGACACAACTTGGGATAGTAACCAAACGATAGATTTAACTGATTTAATTGTTGCTTATCAACGTGTAAAAAATAGAGTGGCTTTAAACACACCAAAGACAGTGGAAATTACAAAAGAATCTTTCACAATACAACAAGCCACTGAAAAAGTATCTCAACAATTACGTAGTAAAGCTTCATTAAACTTCTTTAGCTTATTTACATTTCATGAGCCTATTGAACATGTAGTGACACATTTTTTAGCTATTTTAGAAATGTCAAAAGCTGGTTTAATCAACATAGAGCAGTCTAAAAGTTTTGACGATATTAACATCATTAGAGGAGTGAATTTCAACATTGGATAATATAGGTATTTTAGAAGCATTATTATATACAGCAGGCGATGAAGGCCTTGAAGCTTCTCAGTTAGCTGAAATCCTGGATATCGATTTAAATACTTTATCCGATCTTATTGAGTCATATCATTCAGCAGGACTTGCTATCCAAAAATATGGAAATATTTATATTTTAACTTCAAAAAAAGAAGCTGCTTCTTATATAGAACAGTTGGTTGAACAAAAATCTAATATGAAACTTTCACAAGCTGCTATGGAAACTTTATCCATTATTGCTTATAATCAACCTTTAACTAGAAGTGATATAGAATTAATTAGAGGAATCAATTCAGATGGTGCTGTTCGTACACTTATCGCACGCGGGTTAATAGAAGCTAAAGATAATGAACAATCACGAAGCCATCTTTTAAATACGACTGATCTATTTTTAAATGTATTTGGACTTGAAAAAATTGAAGATTTACCAACTACTGAGGAAGATGAAGAAGAAATGGAAGATTTCTTCAGTAACCTTGTAAATCAAAAAGGAGACTCAAAATGAGCAAAGAATTAGAAAGATTACAAAAAAGAATTGCTAATAGTGGTTATACGTCACGCAGAAAAGCTGAAACTTTAATTGTTGATGGAAAAGTAAAAGTAAACGGCGAAGTGGTAACTGAACTTGGTACAAAAGTGAAATCAT
Source organism: Staphylococcus petrasii (assembly GCF_002902565.1). Classification (GTDB taxonomy): domain Bacteria; phylum Bacillota; class Bacilli; order Staphylococcales; family Staphylococcaceae; genus Staphylococcus; species Staphylococcus petrasii. The sequence goes on from NZ_PPRC01000021.1 coordinate 33,246, forward strand.
CAGATACAGTAGAGGTTGAAGGCATTAAAATTGAACAAGAAGATAAAATGTATATTTTATTTTATAAACCAACTCAAGTTATTACAAGCGTTTCAGATGATAGAGGACGTACAGTAGTTACTGATTACTTCGATGACTTAGAAACACGTATTTATCCAGTTGGGCGCTTAGATTATGACACATCTGGATTATTATTGTTAACAAATGATGGGGAATTCACTAATTTAATGACGCATCCGAGATATCATATTCAAAAAAAATATGTGGCTAAGTTAAAAGGTTATCTTATGCGTGAAGAAGTAAAAGCATTGGAGCACGGTATTGAACTTGAAGACGGCTTCACACAACCAGCGCAAGTTAAAGTCAAAAAACAAGATAAAGAGAAGAATACGACACTGGTAGAAATTACTATTAGTGAAGGACGTAATAGACAAGTAAGACGTATGTTCGAACATTTCGGTCATAAAGTGGATAAGTTAACTAGAATTGAATTCGGAAACTTAAATCTTAAAGGTTTAAACGCAGGTGAAGGTAGAGTTTTAACACCGCATGAAGTTAAAGTACTAAGACACATGGCTGAAAACGGAAAATAAAATATTTCTAATTCAAATATCAAATGAAATTAATTACGCAAAATTTCATTTGATATTTTTTTCACAATATGGATGGTAAAATAGAGAATTGAATAGGGCTATGTGCTATAATATAAAGAGTAAGAGCATGTGTAGGAGGTAGAGAGCAAAATGACGAATGAAATTTTAATTGTAGACGATGAAGATAGAATTAGAAGATTATTGAAACTCTATTTAGAAAGAGAATCGTTTACTATCCATGAAGCAAGTGATGGCAGAGAGGCTTATGATCTTGCTATGGAACATGACTATGCGTGCATTCTATTGGACTTGATGCTTCCAGAAATGGATGGAATTGAAATGGCATCTAAATTGCGTGAGCATAAAGATACACCTATTATTATGCTTACAGCTAAAGGAGAAGAAACGAATAGAGTTGAAGGCTTTGAATCAGGTGCAGATGATTATATCGTTAAACCATTTTCTCCAAGAGAAGTTGTATTAAGAGTTAAAGCATTATTGCGCAGAACTCAATCTTCTAAACCTGAACAAAGTGAACCTCACGCAAGAGATATTATCGAATTTAATCATTTAGTTATTGATAATGACGCTCATAGAGTGTTAGCCGATAACCAACAAGTTAATTTGACGCCTAAAGAATATGAATTGCTTATCTATTTAGCTAAAACACCTAATAAAGTATTTGATCGTGAACAACTTCTTAAAGAAGTTTGGCACTATGAATTTTATGGAGACTTAAGAACTGTTGATACACACGTAAAACGTTTAAGAGAAAAATTAAATCGCGTTTCTGCAGATGCTGCTCATATGATTCAAACCGTTTGGGGCGTTGGTTATAAATTTGAGGTTAAAACAAGTGACGAACCGACTAAATAGTGTAGTTATAAAACTGTGGTTAACTATAATTCTTATAGTGACGACAGTTTTAATTTTATTAAGTGCTGCTTTAATCACCTTTATACAATATTATTATACTCAACAAACGGAAAATGAAATCAGATCAGATGCTTCTAGAATAAGTCATTTGGTAGAGCATGCAGATAATAAAAAGTTAGCCATTGAACATAGTCAGCAACTCATCGATGGGTCTGGTGGCGTAATTATCATGGCTGATAAAAATATGAAATCAGAAACGACAAATACGCCATTAAAAAACAAAATGTTGAAAGAAATTCATAATGACAGTCATTTTAATCAAGTATTTACTCGAGGAGAGTCTGCTACTCAGAATGTAACAATTAATGACAATGGAAACTCTCGTTCTTATATATTATTAGGATATCCAATGCAACCTCAAGATCATAGTAATTCCAAATATAGTGGTGTGTTTATTTATCAGGATTTAAAATCAATTGAAGACACTAATAATGCAATCACCATTATTATTTTAATTACTGCCATTATTTTCTTGGCGACTTCAACTGTGTTTGCTTTCTTTTTATCAAATAAAATTACTAAACCATTACGACAATTGCGAACTCAAGCATTTAACGTATCAAAAGGGGATTATTCTCAAAAGACGACCGTCTCAACTAAAGACGAAATCGGAGAATTATCACGCACTTTTAATCACATGAGCTATGAGATTAGAGAACATATTGAAGCTATTTCAACTCAACGAAATATTCGTGATAGTTTAATCAATTCAATGGTAGAGGGCGTATTAGGCATTAATGACAATAGAGAAGTGATTTTATCTAATAAAATGGCAGATGACATTATCCCAACTATTGATAAAACGACCTACCATAAAATTGAGAAACAAATTGAAGTCACATTTACATCTAAAACTACTGAATTTCAAGAATATGAATTTAATGGTAAATTTTATGTATTTATTATGAGTTATATTCCTCGTATTCAACAGGATGGACGCAGTGGTATTGTAGTTATCATTAGAGATATGACAAATGAGCATAATCTAGATCAAATGAAAAAAGATTTCATTGCTAATGTATCTCATGAATTACGTACACCTATCTCCTTATTACAGGGTTACACTGAGTCTATTGTAGATGGTATCGTAACAGAACCTGATGAAATTAGAGATTCACTATCAATTGTATTAGATGAAACAAAACGATTGAATCGTCTTGTTAATGAATTACTCAATGTAGCTCGTATGGATGCTGAAGGTCTAACTGTTAATAAAGAAGTACAGCCTATTAAACCGTTGCTATCTAAAATGCAAATGAAATATAGACAACAAGCTCAAGATTTAGAAGTTGATATGGATTTACTTCCAACTGTGGATGAAGAACCATGGGAATATGATGCTGATCGTATTGATCAAGTACTGACTAATTTGATTGATAACGCTACGCGTTATACTAAACCAGGTGACAAAATCAGTATTACAACCTCAGAAGATGAAAATTATCAAATGCTATATGTAAATGATACCGGTAGTGGCATTGCCCCTGAACATCTTGATTTAGTGTTCGATAGATTCTATAAAGTTGAAGCATCAAGAACACGTGGCAAACAAGGCACTGGTTTAGGATTATTCATTTGTAAAATGATTATTGAAGAGCATGGGGGTGACATTTCAGTAGAAAGTACATTAGGTGAGGGCACAACCTTTATTATTAAATTACCTAAACCTGAATAATCATTAGTATTACCCGCTTAACCTTTATAAGTAAGTTAAAGGTTAAGTGGGTTTTTATTTTGAATTGAGCATGAGTATTGCACAAACTTTTTCCTTATTGTAATATTTAATTTAAATTAATAAATACGAAATTCATCTTCGGGGTAGGGTGAGAGTCCCGACCGGCAGTAAAATAAGCCTGCGACCCGCTTCATTGAAGTGGCTGATTCAGTGTAAATCTGAAGCCGACAGTATAGTCTGGATGGGAGAAGATGGAGGTTTTTTGTTGTGCAAAATTATCCTCCTATTCTATGCAAGATGAATGGAAGGAGAAAATTGAATATGCAACAAAATAAACGCCTCATTACTATAAGTATGTTAAGTGCAATTGCTTTTATATTAACATTTATAAAATTTCCATTGCCTTTTTTACCACCATACTTAACATTAGACTTTAGTGATGTGCCAACATTACTAGCTACGTTTACATTTGGCCCATTGGCAGGTGTCATAGTAGCTTTAGTAAAAAATATATTGAACTTTATTTTTAATATGGGAGATCCAGTAGGTCCCGTGGCTAACTTTTTAGCTGGTGTAAGTTTCTTATTATCTGCTTATTATGTTAGTAAGAAAAAGTATACTCATTCTAATCGTTCCTTAATCATAGGTTTAGCAGTAGGTACGATTGTTATGACAATTATTTTAAGTATTTTAAATTACTTCGTCTTATTACCTTTATACGGTATGATTTTCAACTTAGGCGATGTCTTTACAAATTTAAAAATTATCATTTTATCTGGAATTATTCCTTTTAACATCATTAAAGGAATTATCATTTCTATTATTTTTATACTTTTATATAAACGTTTGAAGAGAGTACTTCAATAGAATATAAATTTATCTACGATTTAAGCTGGCAACCATAGGGTGCCAGCTTTTTTCAATTTCGAAAATTATTTAGAGTGAAATAATTGCGAGATATAAATAAAACCGACAAAGCGTAAAACTTTGTCGGCTATCTATATATTATAGTGATATAATCAGATTAAATTTACTATTCAAATTTTAATGCATCGCCATCGAATGGTTCCTCTTCGATTTTAATTGAATCTGTTGGACAACCTTCAAGAGCGTCTTCCATATCTTCATATAATTCTTCTGGTACTTCTGCAGTACCTTGATTATCATCAAGGATTACGAAAGCAATACCTTCGTCGTCATAATCATAAATATCCGGTGCTGCTGCGCCACATGCACCACAAGCTATACAGGTATCCATATCAACGATTGTATACTTTGCCAATTTCTTCGCCTCCTTTGATAAAAATGCTACACTAGTATAACAAATGTTAATTCAGACATCGATTATTTTAATTTCCAATTTATAAGTTTCATAAAGTGAGGATTCACCTATGTACGATATCTTTTCATATGCGTATAAACACACATTTAATTATAAAACTAATAAAAGTATTTACAATATATTATACGGTAAAAAATCACATCAAACATTCTTTGATGCTTGTTCTCAACAACTTTTATCATTATATCACAGTTTTCCTAAATTAAAATATCCGTCTTTTGAGCGATATATTCAAAATAATGAAAGTAATCATATTCAACTTAAAATCCATCCGCGATATACATATGATAGTTTGATCAATACTTATAGTTGTATTCAATTATTAGTTCAATCAATCACTCAGTATCTTAATAATGAATTGAATTTTATTCCTATTTCTCAACAACTAAAAGTTCAACAACGTGTTAAACAAGTTTATTCAGATATTATGAAGCATGATTTAATTGAAGATTTCCAAGATGAATTATCGCAATTGTTTCATACTATTTATACTCAAAATGACAATCATTCTTATATCCATTATTATTTACAAGGTTATGATGAGCCTATGTACACGCGTCAACAAGTGAGTTTGATTGAAGATAAACCTGTAACTGATTTATTCACGTTAGAGCTAAATGATTTAGTTGAAGTTATGTATGCTCTTGAACAAAAAGAACAGTTTCCAATACTTTCTAAATTAATTATATTGCCTCCCTTATTGAATAAAACTGCATTATCCCATCAGCAATTGCTTCGAGGCATTACAATGGACGAAGCTGCAGTCATACAGAATGTGAAGGTTAATACTATAGAAGATCATGTTTTGGAATTATTTATTAAAGGATATTTTCATGAGTATACTGATTTCGTTGATGAAAGTTCAATTACTGATTTTGAAAAATTTTATGTTGATAATAGAGGTGAACGTTTAAAAATATATAAAAATCAATTCGAACATTTATCATATTTTCAAATCAAATTAATTATTGTAGGTATCGAAAGAGGTGATTTAAGTGTTGGAAGATAAACTAAAAGAATGGTTTGGGTATGATGATTTTAATCCTGGGCAACGTGAAATAATTGAAAGCATTCTTAATGGACAACATACGCTAGGCGTTCTGCCAACAGGTAGTGGTAAGAGCTTATGTTACCAATTTCCTACTTATATGAAACAACAGCCTACGCTTATCATTTCTCCCTTAATATCATTAATGGATGACCAAGTCATGCAACTGAAAGCGCAAGGGGAGAAGCATGTCAGTTATATTCATTCTGGTATGGAAGAACAAGAAAAAAAAGAGAATATTAACTTATTAAAGAAAAGTCGATTTATATTTTTAAGTCCAGAATTTTTATTACAATCAAATCATTTTGAACTTATCAATCAAATAAACTTTGGTTTAATTGTATTAGATGAAGCGCATTGCTTATCTGAATGGGGCTACGATTTCCGTCCACATTATGCATTAGTAGGACAGATTACACAATTTTTCAAATCTGCAACTATATTAGCGCTCACAGCGACAGCACCGCCACATCTACCAGAAGATTTAGAAACGATTTTAAATATTAAATTTAAAACTATTAAAACTACAATGAATCGAGATAATATTTCATTTTCTCATATCAACTTTGACAGTGATGATGATAAAATCAGTTGGTTACTTGATTTCTTAGAAACTTCAGGACCTACGATTATTTATGTTTCCTCCAAAAAAATGTGTTTCGAGTTGGCCAATCTCATCTATCAACGAGGTTATCTAACTGGAATTTATCATGGTGATTTGTCTTATCAAGAACGTCATACTGTGCAACAACAATTTATTGATAATTTTATCCCTGTCATTGTTGCAACAAGTGCTTTTGGTATGGGGGTTAATAAAAAGGATATTCGTACTGTGATACATTTTCACTTATCAACGAGTCCGTCAAATTATTTACAAGAAATCGGCCGAGCGGGAAGAGATGGTAAACAAAGCCAAGCCATCAGTCTTTTCCAACCAGATGACAGTTTTATTCTTGAAACGCTGTTATTTAACGATGCAATTTTAGTTGAAGATGTAGAAGCTTATGATTTAGGTGCCTTTTTACCTCCTAATAAACAAGAAATACTTGAAGTTTTGCATCAAAGATACTCAATTATGCAGCTTAAACATATATTTAAAACATCATTAATCCGTAAAAAATTGGGTTATCAACGTATGGTTGGCTACACAAGTCTCGATCAATGTCGAAGAAGTTATTTACTGGAGTTTTTTGGAGAAGTGCCCGATAAACCTACTCAATGCTGCGACATTGATACAAACATAGCACCACTTAGTTATTTTAATAGAAAAAAAGTAAAGAGAAAATTTAGTTATAATGAAAAACTTAAAAATTTATTCAAATATTAAGTGCTTTTCTTTACTATAATATTTTATACAGGATATAATTAAATCATCAAATGTTTTATAAAAAATGTTAAAAATGATACATATTTGTTACATTCAAGGGTATAAAGTATGTGACAATTAAATAATTGAAAAGAAAGGATGTTAGCCGTGTCTAAAAATAATTTTAGAGATGACTTCGAAAAAAATCGTCAGTCGATTGATTCAGACGATCAATTCGAACATACAAACCGCAACTCTGATGAAACTATCGATGAATTCGATAATCAATCAGATCAACAATTCCCACCAAGAAATGCTCAAAGACGTCAAAGAAGACGTAATCAAGCTACAAATCGTAGCAAGAAATTTGATGACCAACCAAATGATTACAACAACGAAGGTTCATTAGATGATCGCTATGATGAAGAATCTTTCGAGGATGTACATAATGATCACTTAGAGAATGAATCAGATTACTCAAACAGAAATAATCGTAAAAATGATAGACGTTCTAACAATTACGATGAATACGAAGACGATTTTGAAAATGATCGCTTAAATGATAATAATCGTCGTCATCGTGACTTCGATCAAGAAGAAGATGGTCATAGAAATCGTAGAGATGATAGAAGAGACCATCGTCGCGATGAAAATCTTGACCGCGACAACGATGACCGCTTAGTTAACGGTAAAGATGCTGCAATTGCTGGTGGCGCAGGTGCTGCTGGAGCTGCTGCAGGTCACAATAAAAATAAGAAGAAAAATCGTCAAAACAATCGTGTAGATTCTCGTGATAATAGAAATGATTATCGTGATGATAGAAACAATTTAGATAACGATAGAAATTCTCGTGTTCGTGAAAATGACAAATACGAAGACGACAAATTTGATGATAAAAATCGTGCACATGATGATCATAAAAAGCACAGCAAAGGCAAAAAAGCTGCTGTTGGCGCTGGTGCTGCTGGAGCTGCTGGGGCTGCAGGCGTAGCAGCTTCTAAAAATAAAAAACATCACTCTAAAGATAATGATTTAGAGCGTCGTAATACACGTGATGACCACCATCAGGATACACGTAATCACCGTGACGATTATCGTGATAATGATAGATACGATAATCACGATAGTTTCCAAGCTCACGATGGTAAGAAAAAACGTGGTTTAATGGGTATCTTATTACCATTACTTGCATTGTTATTAATCTTAGCTGCTTTAGCTATCTTTATTGGTATGTATTTAAACAACGACCATAAAGATAAAGATGGTACTAAACAAGAGAATACTACAGAACAAACTTCTAATAAATCAGACAAAAAAGATAATGATAAAGATAAAACTACTGAAGATAATAAAGCTGACAAATCAAGCGAAAAATCTACAGTAAACGACAATAAATCAGACGAAAACGCAACAACTGAAAATAGTTCTTCTGAAAATAGTGCATCTAAAGACAAAGATAATAGCGCTTCAACTGGCGCAGCAACTAATGATAATAATGGTGCAACTTCTTCAGAAAATAATTCAAATAATGCTTCTGATAATAACAGTAATAGCGATAATAACAATGGTAATTCACAGGCTACTCAAAATAATAGCCAAAATTCAAATGGTAATAACAATCAATCAAATAATTCTACTTCTGGTCAACAAACACATGTAGTATCTGGTAATGAAAACTTATACCGTATTGCTATTCAATATTATGGCCAAGGTACAGTAGAAAATGTTAATAAAATTAAACAAGCTAATGGTTTAACAAGTAACAATATCACTAATGGTGAAAAATTAGTTATTCCTCAATAAGCCATTTAAATTACTTTTAAATAAAGGCTGGGACATATATAATGTCTCAGTCTTTATTTACGTTTGACAGTAGCTGACTGATTTGAAAATGCGCTTTAATTAAGCTTTTCTCACATCTAGCCAACCTTACAAGGGTAAGACAATGAAATCATTTTAATTTCTGTTCTGCACCTTTCTTTTTTTATTGTTTAATTTATTATTTCACTATCGTATATCTGGAAAATATTTTTCTATTTAGAAAAATAGACTTAACTGCTATAATATATTGGTGATTAAAGGAGGCCAAAAACATGCAAAGCGTTGAAAGTATTATTATCGGTGGAGGCCCATGTGGTTTAAGCGCTGCAATTGAACAAAAGAAAAAAGGTATTGAAACACTTGTAATTGAGAAAGGGAATGTAGTGGATGCAATTTATAAATATCCAACACATCAAACATTCTTCTCTTCAAGTGATAAATTAAGCATTGGCGATATACCTTTTATCGTTGAAGAAAGTAAGCCACGTCGAAATCAAGCACTTGTATATTATAGAGAAGTAGTTAAACATCATAATTTAAGAGTTAATGCTTTCGAAGAAGTTTTAACTGTTAAAAAAATTGATAACAAATTTACAATTACTACTACTAAAGATGTCTACGAATGTAAATTTTTAACTGTTGCGACTGGATATTATGGCCAACACAATACGTTAGAAGTTAAAGGGGCAGATTTACCTAAAGTTCAACATTACTTCAAAGAAGCACATCCATATTTCAATCAACATGTTACAGTGATTGGTGGTAAAAACTCTGCAGTTGATGCCGCACTTGAATTAGAAAAAGCTGGCGCTAAAGTGACAGTACTTTATAGAGGCGATCGCTATTCAGCAGCTATTAAGCCATGGATTTTACCGAACTTCGAATCATTAGTAAATCATGAAAAGATTACAATGGAATTTAATGCCAACGTAAATGAAATTACTGAAGATAGTGTTATCTATGAAAAAAATGGTAAAACTATTGAAATTCCAAATGATCATGTATTTGCGATGATAGGCTATCATCCAGATTATGACTTTTTACGTTCTATTGGTATTGAAATTAATACAAACGAATTTGGTACAGCACCTGTTCATAACAAAGAAACGTTTGAAACAAATGTAGAGAATTGTTATATAGCAGGGGTTATCGCTGCCGGAAATGACAATAACTCTATTTTCATTGAAAATGGAAAATATCACGGCGGTATTATTACTCAAAGTATATTAAGTAAAAAACAAACACCTCTAGAAAGCTAAACAAGATGACGAAAGCGGAACAGAAATCTTCTAACAAAGTTAATTTCTGTTCCGCTTCTTTTTATCAAATTACTGTTCAAAATAAGTTTTTAGCATTTCTAAAGTCATATCATTACTTAAACCGACTAATAGTTTTAATCTTGCTTTAGGTCCATTTAAACCATTTGAAAAGATTAATCCTTTTTGCGCTAAGTAATATCCGCCACCTTCATAAGCATAAACGGGACTTACTATTCCATTAAATGAGCGCGATACAATAACGATAGGGATATTTTTATCCAAGCAAGCCTCGATGCCTTCTAAACAACTTGGTGGTAAATTTCCTTGTCCAAGTGCTTCAATAACAAGTCCGTCCACATTTTGCTCGGCGTAAAATTTTAAAACATCACTTTGCATACCCATATAGACTTTTAATAGTGGCACGTTCAGTTGCGTATTAATATACTTGAATGATTGTTGTTGATACGGACGACTATAAAAATGAATATTGTCCTTTGTGATAATTCCTAATGGTCCTTGATTTGGACTTTGGAATGTATTAATGTTCGATGTATGTGTTTTAGTAACATTTCTAGCCGTATGTATTTCATCATTAAAGACTACCATTACACCATTTTCAAAAGCTTCATCCGAAGAAGCTACTCTAATAGCAGAAATGAAATTATATAAACCATCCGCACCTATTTCATTTGAAGATCTCATTGCACCAGTAATAACAATCGGTTGTTTAATATCAATGAGTAAATCTAATAAATACGCTGTTTCTTCTAAAGTATCAGTGCCATGTGTAATGACAAAACCATCATATTTATTCTCTTCAGAAGACTGTAATATGAGGTTGCGTAGTTCAATAATATGTTGGATTGTAATATGTGGAGAAGGGATATTAAAAGGATGAATTTCATTTACATGAGCATATTCATTAATAATATCTTTATGTAAAGAGATGGGATTCACCTCATTAGTCACGACCTGACTAAATTGATTTTGGGACATGCTAATGGTCCCGCCTGTATGAATAACAAGAAGATGTTTCATTAAATTCCTCCTATTTTTAATTTACATATTTATGATAAAATAATACAAATAAAACAACAAGGAAGGAAAAATAACCATGGAGTCAATTAATATTGCTTTGGACGGCCCTGCAGCTGCAGGTAAAAGTACAATCGCTAGACGAGTAGCTAGTAAATTATCAATGATATATGTGGATACTGGAGCAATGTATCGCGCTATCACTTATAAATATTTACAACAACAACGTCCAGAAGATTTTCAGAAACTTGTTAATGACACAACTTTAGAATTAAAATATGACGATACAAAAGGGCAACGTATTATTTTAGATAATCAAGATGTTACAGATTATTTACGTGAAAATGACGTTACACAAAACGTCTCGTATGTAGCATCTAAAGAACCTGTTCGTACGTTTGCAGTGGAAAAACAAAAAGATCTAGCAGCTAAGAAAGGTATCGTTATGGATGGAAGAGATATTGGTACAGTAGTCCTTCCTGATGCAGAATTAAAAGTATACATGATTGCTTCTGTAGAAGAGCGTGCTGAAAGACGTCAAAAAGAAAATGAAGAGCGCGGTATACCTTCAACTTTAGAACAGTTAAAACAGGAAATTGCAGATAGAGATCATTACGATATGAATCGTGAAATTTCACCTTTAAGAAAAGCAGATGACGCGATTACTCTAGATACAACTAGTAAAACAATCGAAGAAGTTACCACAGAAATTATGACAATGGTAGACAATCTAAGAAAATAATGTGAACGGCTATTTAAAATAATTTGTGTTATCCACTCTTGATAATGCGAAATATTTTAAATAGCTTTTTTTGTCTTATATAATTACTAATGAGAAAGAAAATGATAAATAACTATAATCTAAAAATATCATATTGATGAAAAATTATTTTAGATAATCAATAATACGAATAACTGATTGCTTAACATTAAATAATTTTAAAAATTGATATCTTTTTTAAAAACTTATGAAACTAAAGGGGAATTTCTTGACAATTCTGTTAGTTTATAAGATGTTATAGTTATGTAGTGTATAAGGAGGCAAACAAGATGACTGAAGAATTCAATGAATCAATGATTAATGATATTAAAGAAGGTGACAAAGTCACTGGAAAGGTTCAACAAGTTGAAGACAAACAAGTTGTAGTGCATATTGATGGTGCTAAATATAATGGAATTATTCCAATTAGCCAACTTTCAACTCATCACATCGAGAACCCTAACGAAGTGGTTAAAGAAGGCGATGACGTTGAAGCATATGTAACTAAAATTGAAATTGATGAAGAAAATGACTCTGGTGCTTACATCTTATCAAAACGTCAACTTGAAACTGAAAAATCATATGAATATTTACAAGAAAAACTTGATAATGATGAAGTGATTGAAGCTAAAGTTACTGAAGTAGTTAAAGGTGGATTAGTTGTTGACGTTGGTCAAAGAGGTTTCGTACCTGCTTCTCTAATTTCAACTGATTTCATTGAAGATTTCTCTGTATTTGAGGGACAAACAATTCGCATTAAAGTTGAAGAATTAGACCCAGAAAATAATAGAGTCATTTTAAGCCGTAAAGCTGTAGAACAAGCTGAAAACGATGTTAAAAAAGCTTCATTATTAGAATCACTTAATGAAGGCGATGTTATCAAAGGTAAAGTTGCTCGTTTAACTAACTTTGGTGCTTTCGTTGATATTGGTGGCGTTGATGGTTTAGTTCACGTATCAGAACTTTCTCATGAACACGTTGATTCTCCAGAAGATGTCGTTTCTGTAGGTCAAGAAGTAGACGTGAAAGTAAAATCTGTTGAAAAAGATGCTGAACGTATTTCATTATCAATCAAAGATACGCTTCCAACTCCATTTGAACGTATCAAAGGTGAATTCCATGAAAATGATGTTATCGAAGGTAAAGTCGTTCGTTTAGCAAACTTCGGTGCATTTGTGGAAATTGCTCCAGCTGTACAAGGTCTTGTTCACATTTCTGAAATTGACCATAAACACATTGGTACACCAGGCGAGGTATTAGAACCAGGTCAACAAGTAAATGTTAAAATCTTAGGTATTGATGAAGAAAATGAACGTATTTCTTTATCAATTAAAGCTACTTTACCTAAAGAAGACTTAATCGAAAGCGATGAAGCTACTACTCAAAGTTATTTAAGTAGTGATTCAGATGAAGATAACCCAACATTAGGGGACGTTTTCGGTGACAAATTTAAAGATTTAAAATTCTAATATGACATTTAAATTTTAACTAATGTTTCTCCCAATTAAAGTTTAATCCCTTTAATTGGGATTTTTTTAATATTTAATAGATAAATCATGCTAATGATAAGTGTGTTTGAAGAGAATTTAAAGACAGAGATTGTATAGTTAGTTTTAAAACAGTAGGTCATATGATAAAATTATATAGATTTTAGATAGAGAGGAAGTTAGCTTATGACGAAACCTATTGTAGCTATTGTAGGTAGACCAAACGTAGGGAAATCTACAATATTTAATAGAGTAGTAGGTGAGCGTGTATCAATCGTTGAAGATACACCTGGTGTCACTCGTGATCGTATCTATTCATCAGGTGAATGGTTAACACATGAATTCAATATTATTGATACAGGTGGTATTGAAATTGGTGATGCACCTTTTCAAACCCAAATAAGAGCGCAAGCAGAAATTGCTATAGATGAAGCTGATGTTATTATCTTCATGGTTAATGTACGTGAAGGTTTAACACAAAGCGATGAAATGGTCGCTCAAATGTTATATAAATCTAAAAAGCCAGTAGTATTAGCAGTTAATAAAGTTGATAACCCTGAAATGAGAAATGATATTTTTGACTTTTATTCATTAGGATTTGGCGATCCATATCCAATTTCTGGTTCTCACGGATTAGGATTAGGGGATTTACTAGATGAAGTCGTAAAACATTTTAAAGAAGAAACGGAAGACCCTTATGACGAAGATACAATTCGCTTGTCAATTATCGGTCGTCCAAATGTAGGGAAATCTAGTTTAGTCAATGCGATATTAGGCGAAGAACGTGTTATTGTTTCTAATGTTGCAGGTACGACACGAGACGCTGTAGATACAGAATATAGCTATGATGGTCAAGATTATGTCTTGATAGATACGGCTGGTATGCGTAAAAAAGGTAAAGTGTATGAATCAACTGAGAAATATTCAGTATTACGTGCGCTAAAAGCGATTGAACGTTCTAATGTTGTATTAATCGTTATCGATGCCGAAGAAGGTATTATTGAGCAAGATAAACGTGTAGCTGGTTATGCCCATGAAGAAGGTAAAGCTATCGTTATTGTTGTTAATAAATGGGACACTGTTGAAAAAGATAGTAATACGATGAAAAAATTTGCGGATGATGTTCGAAATCAATTCCAATTCTTAGATTATGCTCAAATCGCCTTTGTATCTGCGAAAGAAAGAACACGTTTACGTACGTTATTCCCTTATATTAATGAGGCAAGTGAAAATCACAAAAAACGTGTTCAAAGTTCTACACTTAATGAAGTAGTCACTGACGCGATTTCAATGAACCCAACGCCAACTGATAAAGGTCGCAGATTGAATGTATTCTATACAACTCAAGTTGCTATTGAACCTCCAACGTTCGTTGTTTTTGTTAATGATGTAGAATTAATGCATTTTTCTTATAAACGTTATCTTGAAAATCAAATCCGAAATGCATTTGGATTTGAAGGAACGCCTATTCACATCATTCCACGTAGAAGAAATTAAAAAGGAGATTTCATTATGACTAAGATTACTGTTTTTGGTATGGGAAGCTTTGGTACTGCACTTGCTAATGTACTAGCTGAAAATGGTCACACTGTTTTAATGTGGGGAAAAAATGAAACAAGTGTCGATGAATTAAATAAACATCATCAAAACAAACGATATTTAAAAGAAGCTAAATTAGATGAAAGTATTCGAGCAACTTCTGATATTAAAGAGGCTGTAGATTTTACTGACATATATTTAATCGCTCTCCCTACAAAAGCAATTAGAGAGATTACAAGTCAAATTGATCAACTTATTGATTCTAAGAAGATATTTATTCATGTTGCCAAAGGTATTGAAAATGATACCTTCAAACGTGTTTCTGAAATGATTGAAGACTCTATTTCAGAAAGTCACAATGGCGGTATTGGCGTATTATCTGGCCCTAGCCATGCTGAAGAAGTAGTCATTAAACAACCGACTACTGTAGCAGCTTCTTCTAAAGATGAAAAAATTAGTAAGCTAATCCAAGATTTATTCATGAACGATTATTTACGTGTATATACGAATAATGATTTAGTAGGTGTAGAATTAGGCGGCGCACTAAAAAATATTATCGCTGTAGCTAGCGGGATTGTTGCCGGTATGGGCTATGGAGATAATGCTAAAGCAGCTTTAATGACTAGAGGTTTAGCTGAGATTAGTAGACTAGGAGAAAAATTAGGTGCCGACCCAATGACATTTTTAGGTTTAGGCGGTATTGGTGACCTAATTGTAACTTGTACGTCTACACACTCTCGTAACTTTACACTCGGTTATAAATTAGGTAAAGGTCAAACGACTGAAGAAGCACTCAGTGAAATGAATATGGTTGTAGAAGGAATTTATACTACTAATTCAGTTTACCACTTAGCTAAAGAACAACATGTTGATATGCCTATTACAAATGCTTTATATAAAGTTTTATTTGAAAATAAACCCGTAAAAGATAGCGTTAAAGATTTAATGGGGCGCGATAAAAAAGCTGAATAAAGTGTTATATTACACTTTATTGTAAAATTTTTTTGAATTGAGTGTATAAATGCTGATATTTCAGTGTTTTAGGCGTTTAAATCGTTGCGGTAATGCCAATTCTTGTGTTAAAGTCATAGCATAATGATATAAAAAGATATCATTATCATTCATCTGGAGGTGAATTCATAATGAATAAAACTGATTTAATCAATGCGGTTGCTGAACAAGCTGATTTAACTAAAAAAGAAGCTGGTGCAGCTGTAGACGCTGTTTTCGAATCAATCCAAGGCTCACTTTCTAAAGGTGAAAAAGTTCAATTAATTAGTTTCGGAAACTTTGAGGTACGTGAACGTGCTGCACGTAAAGGACGTAACCCTCAAACAG
This sequence comes from Staphylococcus petrasii, assembly GCF_002902565.1. Classification (GTDB taxonomy): domain Bacteria; phylum Bacillota; class Bacilli; order Staphylococcales; family Staphylococcaceae; genus Staphylococcus; species Staphylococcus petrasii. The sequence continues at coordinate 49,385 of NZ_PPRC01000021.1, forward strand.
GTAAAGAAATCGAAATTCCTGCAAGTAAAGTTCCAGCATTCAAAGCTGGTAAAGCATTAAAAGATGCTGTAAAATAATTTACTTAAAAAGCCCTTCGAGGGCTTTTTTATTTATACATATTAATTTTCTAAAGATATCGATATAGCAATATTAATACTTGATCCTTTTAATACATTTTCATGCATATGTATTTCTCTATAAAAAGCGCTTATTAATAAAGTTTTACTCCTGTGAAGTCGCTATATTTTATTTTTATGGATATAATGTTAAGATGTATAGTGATAATAACGTGAGGTGTGAACATGGAACGAACATTAAGCATATTAAATAGACAAATTGATCAAAGGCTTATGGGAGTCACTGACTATGAATCAATTAATATTAATAGTAATTTAAGTGATTTATTAGATAGTTACGATATTCCAGAGAATGCTAAACTTGCTTGCCTCACTATCGATACTTCAATGAAACATCTTGATGAAATTTCACATAATAAATTATCAAAGAAATCAATCTTAATTGGGGATTTATTAAGTGCTCATTTTTACACTTTATTAGCTGAAATTGATGATCCTGCATTTCAATTAGCTATAAGTCAGGCAATTGTTAAATCTAATGAATTAAAATCTTCGTTGCATCATCAATCCCTAGAAGTACAAGATATTTATGAAGCAATTATTAAAATAGAAACTATTTTTCCTGTTATTACGCTTTCACATTTTAGCAATCAATCAATATCAGAAATGGAGATTTTCTATTCTTTATTTGAAAATGTGGAAACGTATTATCCTTCATATTTAAAGATGTATACTGAAAATGAAGTAGAACAATTTTTTAAAACAATTAAACAAAGCTATATAGAAAAAAGTAGAGGTAATATAAATGGCTGAAAATAAAGCAAATAAAGAACAAGTCCATACAGTGTTCCAAAATATTTCTAAAAAATATGATCGATTAAATAATATTATTAGTTTCGAGCAACACAAAGTTTGGCGTAAACGTGTAATGAAAGATATGAATGTCAAAGCAAATAGTAAGGCGCTTGATGTCTGCTGTGGTACTGCAGATTGGACTATTGCGTTAAGTAAAGCAGTTGGACCTAAAGGCGAAGTAACAGGTTTAGACTTTAGTGAAAATATGCTTGAAGTAGGTAAAGAGAAAACGAAATCAATGGATAATATTCACTTAGTCCATGGCGATGCTATGGATTTACCTTTTGAAGATAATTCATTTGATTATGTAACTATTGGTTTTGGCTTACGTAATGTGCCCGATTATTTAGTGGCATTAAAAGAAATGAACAGAGTTCTTAAACCAGGTGGCATGGTTGTATGCTTAGAAACTAGTCAACCTACGATGCCTGTATTCAAACAAGTGTACAAATTATACTTTAAATTTGTAATGCCTATCTTCGGCAAATTATTTGCTAAATCTAAAGAAGAATATGAATGGCTACAACAATCGACATTTAATTTTCCTGATAAACAAAAATTAAAACGTCTATTTGAACAAGCTGGTTTTAATAATATCAAAGTCCGTAGCTTCACAGGGGGCGTTGCTGCAATGCACCTAGGCTATAAACAAAAAAGTTCTACAAAATAAAAGGTGATTAACGTGGCAAAGTTAAACATGAATAGTGAAATTAAGAATGTAGAGAAACGGCTTCAAAACGCTATCAAAAGTAATGATTCAGTATTACAAGAAGCTACTTTCCATTTGCTATCGTCAGGTGGTAAACGAGTAAGACCAGCATTTGTTATATTGAGTAGTCAATTTGGTCCAAAAAAGAATACTGAAGATACTTACCGTGTAGCTGTAGCGTTAGAATTAATTCATATGGCTACACTTGTTCATGATGACGTGATAGATAAGAGTGATAAACGTCGCGGCCGTTTAACTATTGTAAAAAAATGGGATGTTACCACTGCGATTTTAACAGGTAATTTCTTATTAGCTTTAGGTCTACAACATCTTTCTGAAATACAAGATAATCGCGTACATCATATTATCTCTAATGCAATAGTAGATGTGTGTAAAGGGGAACTTTTCCAATTTCAAGATCAATTTAACAGTAATCAAACTATCACAAACTATTTAAGACGAATTAATCGTAAAACTGCATTATTAATTCAACTTGCTACTGAAGTAGGGGCGATTACGTCTGAAGCTGATGATGAAACTATTTATAAATTAAAAATGATCGGACATTATATAGGGATGAGCTTCCAAATTGTTGATGATATATTAGATTTCACTAGTACTGAGAAAAAACTAGGTAAACCAGTAGGTAGCGATTTAATGAATGGTCATATTACATTGCCAGTATTGTTAGAAATGCGAAAAGACCCAGCATTTAAGCAACAAATTGCAGCTTTAAATCATCAAACAAATCCTGCAGAATTTGCGCCGATTATTACACGTATTAGAGAATCTGATAGCATTCAGCAATCTAAAGAAATCAGTGATAAATATTTAAATAAAGCACTAAATTTAATTGATCAATTAAATGAATCAAACGCGCAAAACCTATTTATTAAACTAATTAAAAAAATGGGTTCACGAAATGTTTAATTGGTATGAAAATATATTGAAAGCGCTTTATCAACCTGTTACTATTAAGTAGTAGCAGGTTGTTTTTCTATAAAAGCAAGCTTTATACATAATTAGTGCAAATTAAATAATCTGATTTTTTCAAATTTTTTAATGTTTATTGCTTAAAAACATAGGGGGAAGCATAATGGAAAGAACTTTTTTAATGATCAAACCGGATGCAGTACAACGTAATTTAATTGGAGAAATTATTACTCGTATCGAACGTAAGGGTTTAAAATTGGTTGGAGCTAAATTAATGACAGTGCCTCAATCATTAGCGGAAGAACATTACGCAGAACATAAAGAAAAACCATTTTATAATAAATTAATTTCATTTATTACATCAGCACCTGTTTTTGCAATGGTAGTTGAAGGGGAAGATGCAGTAGATGTATCTAGACATATCATTGGTAAAACAAACCCTTCTGAAGCAACACCTGGTTCTATCAGAGGAGATTTAGGCTTAACAGTAGGTAGAAATGTTATTCATGGTTCAGATTCAGTTGAGTCTGCAAAACGTGAAATTGGTTTATGGTTTAAAGAAGAAGAATTAAGTGATTACGAAGCAACTAGAGATACTTGGTTGTATGAATAATTATTAAATATAAATTTAGAATGATAAGAGTAACGCGCCTCCAAAGTGTGTTACTCTTTATTTTTTATAAAATAAGCACTCAGATAATTGTTTAAATATTCACACTAATTCAATTAATATACAAAACATTAGTTATGTTCTAACGTTGAATATGATATGATAACACATATTACAATTTAACGTAGTAAAGGAAAGGAGCGTATTCTCATGAGATATTTAACATCAGGAGAATCACATGGTCCTCAATTAACAGTAATTATTGAAGGTGTACCTGCAAATTTAGAAATTAAAGCTGAAGATATTAATACAGAAATGTTTAAACGTCAAGGTGGTTATGGAAGAGGCCGCAGAATGCAAATTGAAAAGGATGCTGTCGAAATTGTTTCTGGCGTAAGAAATGGTTACACATTAGGTAGCCCCATTACAATAGTAGTTAAAAACGATGATTTCACGCATTGGAGAAATATTATGGGTATTGAGCCTATAAGCGATGAAGAACGTAAAAACATGAAACGTACTATTACTAAACCTCGTCCTGGTCATGCTGATTTAATCGGTGGTATGAAATATAATCATCGTGACTTACGAAATGTTTTAGAACGTTCTTCTGCACGTGAAACAGCTGCCCGTGTAGCTGTAGGTGCTGTATCTAAACTTTTACTACAACAACTAGGTATTCATACTTATAGTCGTGTAGTTGAAATAGGTGGCGTTAAAGACGAAGGATTATACGATTCTGAAACATTCAAACAAAATATCGATAAAAACGATGTTCGTGTCATCGATGAAACTATTGCTCAAAAAATGCGCGATAAGATAGATGAAGCTAAAAAAGAAGGCGACTCTATCGGCGGTGTGGTACAAGTTATGGTGGAAAATATGCCTATAGGTATCGGAAGCTATGTGCATTATGACCGTAAATTGGATGGACGCATTGCACAAGGTGTAGTTAGTATTAATGCATTTAAAGGGGTTAGCTTCGGCGAGGGCTTTAAAGCAGCTGAAAAACCAGGCAGTGAGATTCAAGATGAAATTTTATATGATTCTGAACAAGGTTTTTACAGAGGTTCAAATCACTTGGGCGGATTTGAAGGTGGTATGACAAATGGTATGCCAATTATCGTTAATGGCGTAATGAAACCTATTCCAACCCTATATAAACCTTTAAATTCAGTAGATATTAACACGAAAGAAGACTTTAAAGCTACAATTGAACGCTCTGATAGTTGTGCAGTACCAGCAGCTAGCGTGGTATGTGAACATGTTGTTGCATTTGAAGTTGCTAAAGCATTACTTGAAGAGTTTCAATCAAATCATATTGATCAATTAAAAGAACAAATCTCTGAGCGTAGAAAACTTAATATTGAATTTTAAAAATATTATTTATTTGTAAGAATCGAGGTCTTTTTTATGCAATTACAAACGACATATCCTAATAATAATTATCCTATTATCGTTGAGCATCACGCTTTTAATTATTTAACAGACTACATCCAAGAATATGATAAAGTTTTTCTTATTGTTGATGAGTATGTAGATTTTAATTTTAAAAGTAAATTTGAATCTCTACTTACTAAATCTAATATTTTCAAAGTGACTGTACCTGCGGGTGAGAAAATGAAAACCTTCCACCATTATCATGAAGTGCTTGAAAAATTATTAGGTTACCAACTTACTAGAAATACATGTTTAGTAGCTATTGGTGGCGGAGCAACTGGTGATTTCACTGGATTTCTTGCATCTACGCTTTTACGAGGTGTAGATTTTATCCAGGTCCCAACGACTATACTAGCGCACGATTCAAGCGTTGGTGGAAAAGTAGGCATTAATTCTTCACATGGGAAAAATCTTATTGGCGCATTTTATAGACCAAAAGCTGTTATTTATGATTTAGATTTCTTACAAACATTACCATATGAAGAAATATTAAGTGGTTATGCAGAAGTATATAAACATGCACTTTTAACAGGACAAGTAGCAGTAGACGATATTGAGAAACACTTTTCTAATAAAGAAAAATTGCAATCACTAGAAGAAATAGATCAATTTATATTTAAAGGTATTAAAACAAAATTAAATATTATTATTAAAGATGAAAAAGAACAAAACATGCGTAAATATTTAAATTTAGGACATACGTTTGGCCACGCCGTTGAATATAAACATAAAATTCCTCATGGACACGCTATTATGATAGGTATGATATATCAATTTATTGTATCTAATGCGTTGCTCAATGCTGAATTTGATGTACAGCATTATTGGAATTATATTAAACAACTTCATTATCCAGTATGCATTATCAATGATTTAGATTTTGAAGAAATGTATAATTACATGTTATCTGATAAGAAAAACAACGGTGAAGGTATCCAAATGGTGCTTCTAGAGGCCATAGGGAAACCTTCAGTTCGTCATGTCGATAAAGATGTTTTAATGAAGGCCTTTAATGAATTACAATCCTTAGCAAAGTAGGTGAAAGATTATGGCAAATGAACAAATTATAGACATACACGGTCCTTTAAAAGGAGAAATTGAGGTCCCTGGAGATAAATCAATGACGCACAGAGCGATTATGTTATCTTCTTTAGCAAAAGGTAAATCTGTCATTCACAAACCTTTACTAGGTGAAGACTGCCAACGCACAGCAGAAATCTTCAAATTACTTGGTGTTGATATTACGATTACAGATGATAAAATTATCGTGGATTCTCCGGGATATGAGAACTTTAAAACGCCTCATCAAACGTTGTATACTGGCAATTCCGGTACTACGACGCGTTTGCTTGCTGGTTTGTTAAGTGGGTTAGGTATTGAATGCGTATTATCAGGCGATAAGTCTATTGGTACACGTCCAATGAACCGTGTATTAAAACCGCTTCGTCTCATGGGCGCCAATATTCGTGGCATAGATGACAACTACACACCATTAGTGATTGAACCCGCTTCTATTAAAGGAATTACTTATCAAATGGAAGTAGCAAGTGCACAAGTTAAAAGTGCTATATTATTAGCAAGTTTATTTGCTAATGATACGACTACCATTACAGAATTAGACATAAGTCGTAATCACACGGAAACGATGTTTGAACATTACAATATTCCTATTACCGTCGATGGTAAAACGATTAAATTGGAACCGAACGCACTTCAAAACATTAAAGCAAGAGATTTTAATGTGCCAGGAGATATCTCATCAGCAGCATTCTTTATTGTCGCTGCATTAATTACACCAGGTAGTGACATTACAATTCATAATGTTGGCATAAACCCTACACGGTCAGGTATTATAGACATCGTTGAACAAATGGGCGGTAATATTGAACTATTTAATGTTACCAATACTTCTGAACCAACTGCGTCTATTAGAATCACTTATACACCAAACTTGAAACCAATCCACATAGAAGGGGATATGGTCCCTAAAGCAATAGATGAATTGCCAATCATTGCACTATTGTGTACTCAAGCCACAGGAACTAGTATTATAAAAGATGCAGAGGAATTAAAAGTTAAAGAAACAAATCGAATTGATACAACTGCTGATATGCTCGGCTTATTAGGTTTCGAACTTCAACCTACAGCAGATGGACTAATTATCCACCCATCTGAATTTACTACACCAGCTACAGTTGATAGTTTGACGGATCATCGCATAGGCATGATGCTTGCAATAGCAGGATTATTAAGTAGCGAACCCATTACAATTCGTCAGTTTGATGCAGTTAATGTATCATTCCCAGGTTTCTTGCCCAAATTAAAGCTTTTAGAAAATGAGGGATAATACACTATGGAGGATATCTATAAATTAATAGACGATATCAATCTTCAAAAATTAGATAATTTAGATACACGTGTCAATGAAGCATTAAATTCAAACAATGACGATGCTTTATTCATCTTAGGTGAAACCTTATATAATTTCGGTTTAACACCTCAAGGACTAGAAGTATTTAGAACACTTTATCATAAGTATCCTGATGAAAGTGAATTATTAATTTACGTTATCGAAGGACTTATGTCTGAGAATCAAACAGATGAAGCATTAGAATATTTAAGTCAAGTTGAGCTTTCTACTGAAAAATTAATGCTTGAAGCTGATCTTTATCAACAAATCAATATGATAGAAGTTGCGATTGATAAACTTACCGAAGCACGCGAACTTGAGCCTAATGATCCAATTATTCATTTCGCTTTAGCTGAGTTATTGTACTTTGATGGTCAATATTTACGCGCTACACGTGAATATGAAGTCGTCTTAGATACTGGCGAGTATGAAGTTAACGGCGTTAATTTATTCGCTCGCATGGCTGATTGTGCTCTACAAAGCGGTAACTATAGTGATGCCATCAATTTATTTGATGAAATAAATGAAGATGAAATGACATCAGAAGACTTCTTTAAAAAAGCGATTGCCTATGAAAAGAACGATATTACGCAAGAAGCAATTAAAATCATGACAACATTACTATCTAAAGACCCTGACTTTATTCAAGGTTACTTCTATTTACAATCTTTATATGAGAATGAAAAGAATTATGCTGATGCAATTGAAACCGGCAAAGAAGGTTTACGCTTAAACCAATTCTATAAAGAATTAATGGTCTCAACAGGTAGTCTAGAAATTGAACATGGTGATGCTAATGAAGGTGTCGCATTACTTAAACAAGCACTTGAAGTAGATAATGCTTATCATGAACCTCTATTAATCTTAAGTGACTTGTTCCGAAATGAAGAAGATTATGAAGCAATTATTGAATTATTATCTTATGTAGATGAGGAAGATTTAGATCCAGTATTTATGTGGCATTTAGCTCATGCTTATGGGGAAGAAGAACGAGACAAAGAAGCGCAACATTTCTTTGAACTTGCCTACCCAACAATGAAATCACAAAGTGCTTTCTTAAGTGACTATTATTTCTACTTAACTGAAATTGGTCATAAGGAAGAAGCTAAGTCTATACTAAATCAATTGTTAGAAATAGATCCTAGTAATGAAACTTGGCACGAAGAAGCAAACCGATTGGATTATTAAAGTAGGTGATCCTCTTGGAACATACACTTACTAATATGAAACAAAGCTATATTGAATATGCTTTGTTTCATTATCATTTTAAATCGCGAATTAGCGTATGGCTGTTAAACTATTTAAAAGCATCACCAAAGAGCTTACAGAATATTCATTTCGTTAATCGTAAAATTTCAGATCATGCGACACTTGAAATAGGTCTTAAAGATGCCAATGCTTCGGCCATAAAATTAACGAAAAATAATCGCATTCTAATTAATACTAATGAGATATTTACTTATATTACAAATCAGGCTATTTCTTTTGATATTTTAATTCATTTTGATGATGCTCACTATCCGGATGCTAAGTTTAATGATTTAATTATTCAACAGTTAATTCATTCAACGCATTATTCATCTTATTTAGAAAATATCCATAACCTTATATTAGATACTTATAAGGAAAATTCCTTATTAGAACAATTACAAGTGAATATCGATTTAAGTTTACAAATGAATGACCGAGAACAATTTTATCAATTAACACAAATTCTAAATAATTTAAAAGCACGTCATCATTATTTATCATCAAAGGATTAATTACGTATGCTTAATTTAAAACAATTTTGGGAGTTAACACTCTTTCATCGTACTTGTTTGATGTTTTTGCTCATTTGTAATATATGTGGAACGATATATGGCTTTATATGGTATGGCGACCAATTAGTTAAAACGCCATGGTATTTTCTTCCTTTCGTTCCAGATAGTCCAATCGCTTCATTATTTTTATGTGTAGCTATCATTGGCTTACTTTTCAATAAACGAAATTCAATAATAGAAGCATTAGCTTTTGTTACTTTATTTAAATACGGGCTATGGGCTGTCATTATGAATGTGATAATGATTTCTTATGCTCATGATATAACGATTATGAATATCTTTCTTATTATGAGCCACGGCATTATGGCTTTAGAGGCTTTATATTTCTATCCTAGATTTACTATTACAATGCATGGATTATTTATAGCTATAATATGGGTGTTTAACAACGATTATATAGACTATGTTCTTGGCAAATATCCATATTATAATTTTATTGCTACACATATAGTTATGGTAGGGTATATCGCATTTATATTAAGCGTTCTAGCCATCATGTTGTATTATTATTTACAATTTGTATCAAAGTTTAAATTATTTGATTATAAGGGCAATAGTCAGTAGAATATTAATAAAGGAGAGTGGAATTATTGTCAATAGTGTCTTATATAATATATATCGTCATTATTATGCTCATTCCAATGTGGGCACAACACAAAGTTAAATCAAATTATGAAAAATATTCACAAGTTAGATCAACAAGTGGTAAAACAGGTCGCGAAGTAGCTGAAGAGATTCTACATGCCAATGGTATTTATGATGTAGATGTCGTAAAAGGTGAAGGCTTTTTAACTGACCACTATGATCCAAATAAAAAAGTTGTTTGTTTATCTCCGGCAAACTTTGACAGACCATCAGTAGCTGGTACAGCTATTGCAGCCCATGAAGTTGGACACGCTATCCAACATGCTCAAGGTTATGCTTTTTTACGTTTTAGAACAGCATTAGTACCTTTAGCAAACTTAGGTAGTTCACTTAGCTACATGATTGTAATGCTAGGTATTATCTTAACAGCAATGGGCAGTGCATTTGGTTCAACAGCATTATGGATTGGCGCTGGATTATTATCACTAGCAGTCCTTTTCTCTATTGTTACATTACCTGTTGAATTCGATGCAAGTTCAAGAGCAATGAAACAAATTACTGCTTTAAATATTGTGAATGAAAAAGAATATAAACACGCGAAGAAAGTATTATCTGCTGCCGCTATGACATATGTTGCAGCAACTGCTACAGCTGTTGCTGAACTTGTAAGAATTATCTTAATGGCAAAAGCAAGCGATAATAACTAAATATTTTCTATAAGCTGGTACTTACTTATATGAGTGAGTGCCAGTTTTTTTATTGTAAAATTAAATGGCGTTTTCCATATTCATAAAATGCATGATTGTTTAATATGATATATACTATATTAGAATCATTTGCAAAGGAGTTTAGTTATGAAATCAATGAAAGATATGCAAAATGAAGTTGATGAGTATATTGGACAATTTAAAGCAGGATATTTCTCTCCATTGGCTAACCTTGCTCGTTTAACTGAAGAAGTAGGCGAATTAGCTAGAGAGATTAATCATTATCATGGTGAAAAGAAAAAGAAAGACTCCGAAGCAGAAAATACAATCAAAGCAGAACTTGGTGATAATTTATTCGTATTACTTTGCATTGCTAATTCATTAGATATTGATATGACTGAAAGTTTTAATGAAACTATGCAAAAGTTCAATACACGAGATAAAGATCGTTTCGAGCGTAAATAAACGATACAAATAGAAAGGACGGGAATTACCTTATGAAAATAGGTATAACTTGTTACCCTTCAATGGGTGGTTCCGGGATTATAGCAACCGAATTAGGGATTAAAATGGCTGAAAGAGGGCATGAGGTTCACTTTATTACCTCAAATATTCCATTTAGAATTCGTAAACCCTTACCAAATATTAGATTCCACCAAGTTGAAGTTAATCAATACGCTGTTTTTCAATATCCGCCTTATGACATTACATTAAGTACAAAGATTTCTGATGTCATCAAAGAGTATGATTTAGATATTCTACATATGCATTACGCAGTTCCTCATGCTGTATGTGGTATTCTAGCTCGTCAAATGTCAGGTAGAGATATTAAGATTATGACTACATTACATGGCACAGATATAACAGTTCTGGGCTATGATCATTCACTTAAAGGTGCAATTAAATTTGGTATTGAACAAAGCGATATTGTGACGAGCGTCAGCCATTCATTAGCGGAACAGACTAAAGATATTATTGAAACTGAGAAAGAAATTGTACCTATTTATAATTTTGTTCGTGAAAATGAATTCCCAACACGTCACGAAACAAAGCTTAAAGAAATGTATGGTATAAAACCTGAAGAGAAAGTTTTAATTCATGTATCCAACTTCAGAAGGGTAAAACGTATAGATACGATATTAGAAACGTTTGCTAAAGTACATGCAAAGCTACCAAGCAAGCTTATTTTATTAGGTGATGGACCTGAATTACTTGATATGCGAAAGAAAGCAAGAGAACTTGATATAGAAGAGTTTGTTTTATTTTTAGGAAAACAAGATCAAGTAAGTGAATTTTATCAAATGTCAGATTTAGTATTATTATTAAGTGAAAAAGAAAGTTTTGGTCTCACATTACTTGAAGCTATGAAGACAGGTGTAGTACCTATTGGATCTAATGCTGGTGGTATTAAAGAAGTTATCAAACATGAAGAAACAGGTTTCATTGTGGACATTGGCGATAGTGAAAGTGCTAGTCATTACGCTTTAGAATTACTAACTAATCCAACGCTTTATAAGAAGTTACAAGCTAATATGCTTAAAGATATTGAAGAACGCTTTGCTTCAGATTTAATTACGGATCAATACGAATATTATTATAAAAAAATGTTAAATAAAGAAGAGGCGTAATATGGGAATTGAACTATTTGAAAAGGCATTGCCTATTTTAGATACAATTGAAAAAAATGGTTTTGAAGCCTATTTTGTTGGGGGTTCTGTGAGAGATTATATTATGGATAGAGCAGTTCATGATATTGATATCACAACAAGCGCCACACCTGATGAAATAGAAGATATGTTTGACCATACGATTCCGATTGGTAGAGAACACGGGACAGTCAACGTAGTTTATCAAGGTGATAACTATGAAGTGACTACTTTTAGAGCAGAATCAGACTATGTAGATCACCGTAGACCAAGCGAAGTTTATTTCGTTCGTGATTTATATAAAGACGTGCAACGGCGTGACTTTACGATTAATGCTATCGCTATGGACAAAAATTATAAGCTATATGACTATTTTGAAGGTCAAGATGATATCAAGCATCGTCTTATTCGAACAGTTGGTAATGCGCAAGAGCGTTTTAGTGAAGATGCTTTACGTATTCTTAGAGGATTACGTTTTCAATCTCAATTAGCATTTACAATAGATAAACTTACTTATATTGCTATGCAAGAGCAAATTGCTGATATAGAACACTTATCAATAGAACGTATCGTAGTCGAGTTGAAGAAATTAATAAGTGGTCAAAATGTTGAAGAAAGTTACAACAATTTATTAAAATTAGGCCTATTTACACATGTCCCTTTTTTCAAAGAGGTAGATATGACTGAAGTAAAAATAGATACGCCTATCAGTTTTGAAATGTGGTTAGCTATCATTGTGACTAAATGTGAACCTCAAACGTCATTATCAAAATTAAAAATTAGTAATAAAGAAAAATCAGATATACAACTTTATTCAAAAATAATGACGGCATTACCTCAATTAAATAGTAAAGAAGATTTGAAACTATGCGTGTATGATTATGGTAAGACAAATATACTAGATATTCTTAGCATTCAATCTATACTTCAAGCTAATGATTTAGCAACGGCTTCGCCTTTAATTGTTAATGAACAAGCAATTAATGAAATAGCGAACCAACTTCCTATACAAACTCGTAAAGAAATGAATGTTAATGGTGGCGATTTGTTAAATCATTTTCAAAAGAAAAGTGGACCATGGTTAAAAGAGGTACTTCGCAACATTGAATGTACCATTGTGACTGGTAAAGTTCAAAATACCAAAGATGAAATTTTGAAGTGGGTGGATGACAATGTCAAAATATAGTCAAGACGTTATTGCAATGCTATATAAAAACCAATCTGAATATATTTCAGGACAATACATTGCTGATCAATTACAAATTTCTAGAGCTGCAGTTAAAAAAATTATTGATCAATTAAAATTAGATGGTTTCGATATTAAATCGATTAATCAAAAAGGTCATAAATTAAATGCATTGCCAAATCAATGGTATAGTGGCATTGTATCTAGTTTATTAGAAGAGCAAAATCTCATTTCTACTATAAAAGTGTATGATTCAGTTGAATCGACACAAACGATTGCTAAGCAAACTTTGGTAGATCATGAAGATTCAATGATGATCCTTAGTGAAGAACAAACGCAAGGTCGTGGTAGATTTAATCGTAATTGGGCCTCATCAAAAGGCAAAGGATTATGGATGTCATTAGTTTTAAGACCTAATGTGCCGTTTTCAATGATTCCGAAATTCAATTTATTTATCGCACTAGGCATTAGAGATGCAATTCAAGCGTTCTCTAATGATAAAGTAGCAATTAAATGGCCAAATGATATTTATATTAATGATAAAAAAGTATGTGGCTTTTTAACTGAAATGGTAGCAAATTATGATGCTATAGAAGCCATTATTTGTGGCATAGGCATTAATGTTAATCATCAACAACAAGATTTCGGAAAAGAGATTGAACATAGAGCAACAAGTATCCGCTTACACAGTGACGATAAAATAGACAGATATCGCTTTTTAACTACATTAATTAATGAAATTGAAAAGCGCTATACTCAATTCTTAAATCAACCATTTAGTGACATTAGAGAAGAATATATTGAAGCTTCAAATATTTGGCACCGTAAGTTGAGATTTACTGAGAATGACAGCCAATTTGTAGGAGAAGCGATTGATATTGATCATGATGGTTTCTTAATGGTGAAAGATGAGAATGACGAAGTAAGACGCTTAATCAGCGCAGATATAGATATATAAGTATAAGACATGGGAATAAGGAGAGATAAAAATGGCTAACACAAGTTTTGCGGTAGTTGATTTAGAGACGACCGGTAATCAACTTGACTATGACGAAATTATACAAATTGGTATTACATTTGTTCGCGATAATAAAATATCTGGAACATATCATTCGATGATACGTACTGATTTAGAAATACCGCCATTCATCCAAGCGTTAACTTCTATCGAAGAAACTATGTTAGAAGAAGCACCATATTTCCATGAAATTGCAGATGAAATTTTTTATCAATTAAAAGATTGTGTGTTCGTAGCGCATAATGTGGATTTTGATCTTAATTTTATTAAAAAAGCTTTTGAAAAAAGTGGTATTACGTATGCACCAAAAAAAGTAATAGATACGTTAGAATTGTTCAAAATTGTCTTCCCAACAGATAAGAGCTATCAGCTAAGCGAATTGGCGAATTCTCATAATATTCCACTCGCCAATGCACATAGAGCGGATGAAGACGCGACGACAACGGCATACTTAATGATAAAAGCCTTTAAAAAGTTTGAACAACTTCCAATAGATACGCTCAAACAACTTTATTATTTAAGTAAAAACCTTAAATATGATTTATTTAATATACTATTCGAAATGGTTCGCCACCATAAACAAACTGAATTAGATTCACAATTTGATCAGTTTGAACAGATTATTTATAAAAAACAAAGTGATTTAAAAGCACCTCAAACTCACTTTAATGGTTCTTTAAAACAACTTTATACGAAAGTAACCGAGGCTTTAAATCTTACTTATCGTCCACAACAGCTTTATTTGTCAGAAATAATATTAGAACAATTAATGCATAGTGACAAAGCTATGATTGAAGCGCCATTAGGCAGTGGTAAGTCACTCGCTTATTTATTAGCAGCTTTAATGTATAACATTGAAACAGGCCGTCATGTCATGATTTCAACAAATACAAAATTGCTTCAGAATCAATTACTTCAAAAAGACATACCAAGTTTAAATGAGGCTTTAAATTTTAAAATTAATGCAGCCTTAATTAAAAGTAAAAGCGATTATATTTCTCTAGGCTTAATTAGCCAAATTTTAAAAGATGATACTTCTAACTATGAAGTCAATATTTTAAAAATGCAGTTACTTATTTGGATCACTGAAACAAAGACAGGGGATATTCAAGAATTGAACCTCAAGGGTGGCCAAAAAATGTATTTTGAGCAAAAAGTTGAAACGTATGTACCCGTAAGACACGATATTCATTACTATAATTACATTAAACGCAATGCCCAAAATATACAAATTGGTATAACAAATCATGCACATTTAATTCATTCTGACCAAGAGAATTCAATCTATCAATTATTTGACGATTGCATTATAGATGAAGCCCATCGTTTACCTGACTATGCACTTAATCAAGTTACCAATGAACTCAACTATTCAGATTTAAAATATCAACTTGGATTAATAGGTAAAAATGAAAACGAAAAATTGTTAAAAGCAGTTGATCAACTAGAACAACAACGTATTTTAGAACGATTAGATATTGCGCCAATTGATGTATTTGGGCTAAAAAGTAATATTACAGATATCCATGATTTAAATGAAATTTTATTTAATAATATCTTTAAAATCATTCAAAATTCTGAAGTTCACGATGATGATGTGCATCGTTATCATTACGTCTTTGATTTTGATAAATCACAAATTCTTAAAGACTTACATTCTATTGTAGACAAGATTAATAAAACGTTGGAATTTTTCAATGGCATGAACCATAAAACGATTAAATCCATTCGTAAACAATTATTGTACATTAATGACAGTTACAGAAATATTGAGCAAAGTTTAAAGAACAATCATACTGCTTATATTTCTATTAAAAATATCTCTCAAAAATCAACCATTCGTTTAATTGTAAAAGATTATGACGTAAAAGATGTTCTCACAACACAAGTACTAGATAAATTTAATTCTTTAACATTTATTTCTGGCACGCTAACATTTAATCATTCATTTGACGCCTTTAAAAATTGGTTTAATGAAGATATCCATTTTAATACTTACGAAGTACAGTCAACTTTAAATAATAAAAAGAACACAAATATCTATATACCGAGCGATGTCGCATCTTATAATTATAAAAACATTGATGACTATGTAGCTTCAATAGTGGATTATCTTGAAGAGTATGTTTCTGTTACAGAATCCAAATGTCTCGTTCTATTTACAAGTTATCGCATGATGTATATGGTTCAGGAGCTATTAAATGAATTACCAACCTTTGAAGATTACGTTATTTTGACGCAACAACAGAACCAAAACTATAAAATAGTGCAACAATTTAACAATTTTGATAAATCAATTCTTTTAGGAACATCTACTTTCTTTGAAGGATTTGACTATCAATCTAGCGGCGTTAAATGTGTAATGATAGCTAAATTGCCGTTCATGAATAAATACAATACGAAGCATTGGTTAATGGATTCAGAATTTGATTCTACGTTTAAAGATTACGTCTTACCAGATGCCGTTACCCGTTTTAGACAGGGGTTAGGCCGTTTAATACGTAAAGAAGATGATAAAGGGCTTATTGTGTCATTTGATGATCGTCTTGTTAACAGTAATTACAAATCATTTTTTGCTCAAACATTGGAGAATTATGTTCAGAAAAAAGGGGACATACAACAGTTCAGTAAATTGTTGCAAAAAATTCAACGAGATATAGATAAAAATAAATAATTATAGAAGAATATCCTTAAAGCAAACTAGCCATGTGCTAGAACTTCACTATCTATTTTGTTAAAATAATAAAGGATTGTATAAATAGAAATTTCAATTAGGAGATTAGTTATGAAAACAACTATAAAACAAGCTAAACAGCATCTTAACGAAGAAGTAACTATTGGTGCTTGGTTAACAAATAAACGCTCTAGCGGTAAAATTGCATTCTTACAATTACGTGATGGCAGTGGCTTTATGCAAGGTGTAGTTGTCAAATCAGAAGTTGATGAAGACACATTCAAACTTGCTAAAGACATCACTCAAGAATCATCATTATACGTGACAGGCGTGATTACTGAGGATAATCGCTCAGATTTAGGATATGAAATGCAAGTGAAATCAATTGAAGTCATTCACGAAGCACATGACTATCCAATCACACCTAAGAACCACGGTACTGAATTCTTAATGGATCACCGTCACTTATGGTTACGTTCTAAAAAACAACATGCTGTAATGAAAATCAGAAATGAAATTATTAGAGCAACTTATGAATTCTTTAATGAAAATGGCTTCACTAAAATTGACCCGCCAATTTTAACTGCAAGTGCACCTGAGGGTACTAGTGAGCTATTCCATACTAAATATTTCGATGAAGATGCTTTCTTATCACAAAGTGGACAACTTTACATGGAAGCTGCAGCAATGGCACATGGTCGTGTATTCTCATTTGGTCCTACTTTTAGAGCAGAAAAATCTAAAACACGTCGTCATTTAATCGAATTCTGGATGATTGAACCTGAAATGGCGTTCACTAATCATGCAGAAAGCTTAGAAGTACAAGAACAATATGTGGCTCATATCGTTCAATCAGTTCTTAAAAACTGTAAATTAGAATTAAAAGCTTTAGATAGAGATACAACTAAATTAGAAAAAGTGGCAACACCATTCCCACGAATTTCTTATGATGATGCTATCAAGTTCTTAAAAGAAGAAGGATTTGATGATATTGAATGGGGCGAAGACTTTGGTGCGCCTCATGAAACAGCAATTGCTAATCATTATGATTTACCAGTATTTATTACGAACTATCCAACTAAGATTAAACCTTTCTATATGCAACCAAATCCAGAGAATGAAGACACTGTGTTATGTGCAGACTTAATTGCTCCAGAAGGATATGGTGAAATTATTGGTGGTTCAGAACGTATCAATGATTTAGATTTATTAGAACAACGCATCAATGAACATCAATTAGACGAAGAAAGCTATAGCTATTATTTAGACTTACGTCGCTATGGTAGTGTGCCACATAGTGGTTTCGGATTAGGTTTAGAACGTACTGTAGCTTGGATTTCAGGCGTGGAACACGTGAGAGAAACATCTCCATTCCCACGTTTATTAAATCGTTTATATCCATAAGATACTTACAGTTAGAAGCAAATATATTCATTTCGTCCAGTCAGCTCTATTTGACTGGACTCTTTTTCAATTTTTAAAAAGGAGGTATTCGACTTGGACAAATTCCAACTTAAAACACGACCTGTCGTTGTAAGACGTGAGCTTTTAGATCATTATTCAGAATTAGGTATGTCCGAGAAAGATTTAATCATATTGATTAAACTTATCTATGCCTCAGAAACTTCAAACAAACAACCTTCAATCGATTTTCTGAAAAAGGGTTCTACTATGGAGCCTAGAGAAGTTACTTCAATTATCCAAAATTTGATTCAAAGAGATTTGTTAGAACTTCAAGTAAAAAAAGATGAAGAAGGTAAATTTACCGAATACATGAATTTAGATGGTTTTTATGACAAATTGAGTCACATTTTAGCTCAAGATCAAGTCGATAATAAGCAATCAAATTCTCAGCAACAATTTAAAGATTTATTCCAATATATTGAACAATTATTCGCAAGACCCTTGTCTCCATATGAAATTGAAACATTGAATCAATGGATTGATGTAGATCAACATGATTTTGCATTAATACGTTCAGCACTAGATGAAGCTTATAGTCATGATAAATTAAGCTTTAAATACGTAGATCGCATCTTATTAAATTGGAAAAAGAATAACGTTACGACGATTGATGAATCTAAAAAAATAAGAGAACAATTTAACAAACCTAAAATGACGCATACCGTAAAACATGTGCCCAAATTTGATTGGTTAAATGGAGAGAAATTAGATGATAAGTAAGAAAAAAGCACTTGAAATGATAGATGTTATAGCTGATATGTTTCCAGATGCGGAATGTGAATTAAAACATGATAATGCCTTTGAACTTACTATCGCTGTGTTGTTGTCGGCTCAGTGTACAGATAATTTAGTTAACAAAGTGACACGTTCACTTTTCAAAAAATATAAAACACCAGAAGATTATGTAAATGTGGATATAGAAGAGTTACAAGACGATATTCGTTCAATCGGGTTATATCGCAATAAATCTAAGAATATTAAAAAGTTATGTGAATCATTACTTGAAAAGTTTGATGGAGAAGTCCCACATACGCATAAAGAACTTGAAAGTCTAGCAGGTGTAGGGCGAAAAACAGCAAATGTAGTAATGAGTGTAGCATTTGGAGAACCGTCATTAGCGGTGGATACTCACGTAGAACGTGTTTCTAAACGTTTAGGCATTAATAGATGGAAAGATAATGTAACTCAAGTCGAAGATAGGTTATGTAGTATTATTCCAAAAGAAAGATGGAGTAAAAGTCATCATCAACTTATCTTCTTTGGACGTTACCATTGTATTGCTCGTAAACCAAAATGTGATATTTGTCCTTTACTAGAGGATTGTAGAGAAGGACAAAAGCGAATGAAAGCATAATAAAAGGAAGCTTGATATTATGATCACTAAACAAGATTTTGAACCTTTAGAAGAACAATTGGATCAATTCGCAAGTAAAAGGGCGCTTAATTCAGCTGAAGCTAAACCTGTGATTGATCAGTACTTTACATTAATCATTGATTTCTTTAAACAAATTAATGAAGTAGAGGAGATAGATTTTCATCATCTTGAGAATTATCCAGTAGTTCCAATGAATTTTGAAGAACGTTACAATTATATGTTAGCCAGAAAATATCATTTTATGGGTTATAGTCAAATGAAGACATTAAAAGTGGAACTTATTAAAATGAACGCATCTTATCAAATTAGAAAAAAACGCTAAATAGTATATTAAAAAGGCTGGGCAAACTGCCCAGCCTTTTTGTATAGCTATTCAACTTACTAACTATGAATAAAACTTCTATACGATTATCTGTTGAAATTAAACATGTTCGCAATCGTATTGCCGTTATTATTGTTGTTATTAGCATTTGAATTATTTTGTTGTGTTGAATTATTGTTTCCAGTGTTACCAGAATTATTTGACTCACTAGAAGACTCATTTGATGATTCAGATGATGAGCTAGAGCTTCTTGATGAACCATCACTAGAACCGTTACTACCGTAAACTTCACGAGTAGTAGTGTTGTTATCAGGGTGACCACTTACAGATAAATCATCTGCTTTAGAGCCAACAACTGAATCAGGTTTCTTGAAGTCACCATCATTACTTGAAGTAATGTCAGACATAACATCCTCATATAAGAATTGAGGGTATTCTTGTTCAGTGTGACCTAAGAATGAGTTAGTTCCGCCTTCTTTAATTTGGCTGAATCCCATCCAAATTGACATTGTATATTTAGGTGTGAAACCGTTAATCCAAACGTCTTTCGCAGCGTTATCTGGTAAGTTGTATTGTTGGTTAATTTCTGAACCATACGTACTTGTACCAGTTTTAGCACCCATTGTTACACCTGAAACGCCATGACCATAAGCTGAACCATAAGGTTTAAATGTACCAGTTAACATTTCAGCTAACATGTAAGATGTATAATCTTTCATAGCTTTGTGACTAGTGTGATCGAATTCAACAGTGTCACCATCAGCAGTAACAACTTTTTGGATTGAATGCGCATTGTTATAAGTACCACCATTAGCGATTGAAGCAAACGCTGAAGCTAATTGAGTAGGTGAGAACTCTGAAGCGCCACCACCTAAGATATCTGATGGGCCAAGATCATTTTGATAATCTAAACCAACTTTAGAAGCAAAGTCTTTTACTGAATCTTTACCAGCTTGAGATTGAGTTTGTTGCCAAGTTTTTAACGCTGGGATGTTGAAACTTTGTCTTAATGCATCATAAGCAGATACTCTACCATGTCCTTGACTATCATAGTTTTGGAAAGTACCGCCATCGATTTGATAACTTGATTCATCTTGGATAGCATGATTTGTTGCCCATTGCATATTTTCAATAGCTGGACCATATGCTAAGAATGGTTTTAATGATGAACCAGTTAAGTGAGCATCTGTCGCAGCATTTCGGTCAACTACATCTTTAAAGTTACGTCCACCAGAAATTGCTACAATACCACCGGATTTACTATCAAGAATTGTTGCACCAACTTGTTGGTCATCATTTTTATAGTAATTACCGTTATTAATACGATCTTGTAATGTTTTTTGAACATCTTTATCCATATCAGTATAGATTTTAATGCCGCTTTGTAATAAATCACTTAAGTTTTTATCTTTAAAGTGTTTGTTATTCATTAATTCAGCTTTAACAAAGTTAAC
This sequence comes from Staphylococcus petrasii, assembly GCF_002902565.1. Taxonomy (GTDB): domain Bacteria; phylum Bacillota; class Bacilli; order Staphylococcales; family Staphylococcaceae; genus Staphylococcus; species Staphylococcus petrasii. The sequence continues at coordinate 70,673 of NZ_PPRC01000021.1, forward strand.
ATAAGAATCGTATTCTGGATCTTCATCAGTTGAACCGATTTGACGTTCTTTATTAGAACGTTTCACTAAGTTGTCTTCTAATGAAGTCTTTTTAGCTTCTTGCCACTGTTTGTCTGTAATTCTATGATGATAGTGCATTAAGTATAAAACAGTTTCTTTACGACTTTCCGCTTCTTTAGGGTTGTCGTAAATGTTGTAAAGGTTAGGAACCTGTGGTAAACCAGCTAAGTACGCTGATTCAGCTAAATTTAAATCTTTCAAATCTTTATTGAAGTAGTATTTAGCTGCAGCTTTTACACCATAAACGCCATCAGAGTAATAAATTTTGTTTAAATACATTTGGAAGATTTCATCTTTACTGTACTCTTGCTCTAGACGATATGATAAGTAAGCTTCTTGCGCTTTACGTCCGATAGATTTTTTCTCACTTAAGAATGAACGTTTAACAACTTGTTGTGTTAACGTTGAGGCACCCTGTGAACCAAATCCACCAGTCAAGTTTTTACCAACAGCGCCAAATAAACGTTTATAGTCTAAGGCACCATGATCATAGAAACGGTTATCTTCAGTTGCTAACACGGCATTTCTCACATTCTTAGGAACATCTTTTAAATCAACATGTTCTCTTCTAGCACCATTGTCTAGTTTTTTAACCAATTCTCCATTCCTGTCATAAATTTCGGCAGGTTTAGGATCTTGTAGTTTAGATTCATTAAATGCTGGTGCTTTCCAAGCATAATATGCAAATAATAAAATACCGAGTAAAACTAAAATGAAAAAGGCGATTAATAAAAAGCCTATAATCTTGATAATCGTTCGTTTTACATTTCTATTCTTTTTTTCTTTGGACTTCCCATTTTTCCCTTTGTTGGGCTGAGAAGATCCTTTGTTTTCCGTCATACGCGGTCCTCACTTTCATCTAATATCAACTTATCAACAGCCTTGAGGTAATCTAATCTTGGTTGATACTGATAAGGAATATAGTAACTATTTTTTCTTATTTCTTCAACTGTTATTGATTTTTTTATTTCATTTTTATATCTTTTCCAAAAAGGTTGAAATTTAGAAAAAGGCAAAAGATATACTTCATCAAGCATTTTAAATCTTATCAATAAAAATACAATTCCTTTCTGAAGAAATGTATTCTTCATATGTTCAACTTGATGATCATGAATATTATTTAAAGGAAAGGAAGTTTTATTTTTAGTTTCCTTTGCTTCAAAATCAATATAATAGCCTTTATAAACGCCATTATAATCAGTTGTAGAAGGGGTACGAAAGTAAGCTTCGTTTATCACGGCTTTACTTCGTTTGGGATAATGAACATTAACGATTTGAATTGGCGTAGGTTTCTTATGTATAACAGCCTTACCATGATTTAAATAATAATCGTTAGAGCGTTCAATATCTTTTTCAAGGGACATACCACGTCCACCATACTCTATTTTACTATAAGAAGAACGAGTATTACTTCCGACGTTAGTCTTATTTTCCTTGAAAGGTTTCCCATTAGGATAATTCATAGCCTTCACCACGCTAGTTCGTTAATAGAAACTATAAAATATATCTATGTACTAATGTATTCATCAAAGTACTTTATATGTAATTACTATATAACAAACTAATTTAGAAAATAATGAAACTTCATTATTAACCTTCTCTATTTTAACGTGCTTTAACTATGAAAACAATATGTGACTGAATTTGTAAGGTATACGCAACATTAATGAAAGAATTCTAGAAAGTGCCAAACTTTTGTTGATTTCATACTACATGACGGTCGGAATGAATTATGATAAATTAAATCAGTGTAGGAGGCATCTTCATGGAGAAAGTTGTAAAAGAACTATTGAAAGAACTTCAATATATTGAAACGCATTATAATGAAGTTAAAACAACAGGTGAAGATTTTAATTTTTATCAGAAAGTTGTTCCATATACTCAATATATTGATGGTATATTGAATGAGTTAATTCAATATAAAGACGACATCATACAATTGCCTTATATGAATGATAGGAAATTCAATTTATTGGTAAACAATATTAAAGAATTATCAGTAGATTGTCATTTCCATAGAACCAGCAGAAAACTTTTCACTGAAAAATTTAAAGCTGCTAATTATGATTTAAACTATTTACTTGAATACAATAAAGAATAGAGTGATTTGTACTTGAAGACACTATATGTTACGGGATATAAATCTTTTGAATTAAATATTTTTAAAGATGATATGCCTGAAGTGAAATATCTTAAAGCATTCATTAAACATAAGTTATTACAATATATTGATGAAGGACTTGAATGGGTATTAATTCAAGGTCAAATTGGGATTGAACTTTGGGCAGCTGAAGTTGTTCTTGATTTAAAACAAACTTATCCTGAGTTAAAACTCGGTATAATTACTCCTTTTTACGGACATACTTCAAAGTGGAATGAAGTTAATCAAGCAAAGTATAATAGTATTGTAGAAAAAGCAGACTTTCTTGAAAGTGTCCATCACACTGAATATGAAGGACCTTTTCAATTTAAACAAACAGATCAATTTATGCTTGATCATACAGATATGACGTTACTAATATACGATGATGAACAAGAGGCAAGTCCCAAGTTCTTCAAGAGGATGTTAGTTGATTTTATGGATAAAACAAACTATACTTGTGATATTGTTGCATTTGATGAACTCACTGCTTTTATAAATGATTTACAGTGGGAACAAGATCAAAGTTTCGAATGAGGTGGAAAAAATGGCAGATGTTTCTTTAAAGCTTTCAGCAAAAGATATCTATGAAAAAGACTTTGAAAAAACGATGGCACGTGGCTATCGTCGTGAAGAAGTTGATGCTTTTTTAGACGATATTATTACTGATTATCAAAAAATGGCTGATTTAAATAACGAAGTAGTTAAATTATCTGAAGAAAATAATAAACTAAGAAAAGAAGTAGAAGATTTAAGATTACGAGTAGCGACATCTAGACCTTCTGATAACAAATCATTCTCTTCAAACAATACAAGTTCATCGAATAACGTAGATATTCTAAAAAGAATTTCAAATCTTGAAAAAGCAGTATTTGGCAAATAATCATTAAGCAGTAACTATTTAAAGTACAAGCAACTTTGCTAGTATGTTTTAAAAGTAAAAAATATCTGTTATAGTTTTTAAATATGTGTTATAATCGCAAAAGTGATATTTTGGGTAATCGCTATAGAAATATAGAGGAAAGTCCATGCTCACACAGTCTGAGATGACTGTAGTGTTCGTGCTTGATGAAACAATAAATCAAGGCATTAATTTGACGGCAACGAAATAGCCTAAGTCTTTAGATATGGCTAGAATAGTTTGAAAGTGCCACAGTGACGTAGCTTTTATAGAAATATAAAAGGTGGAACGCGGTAAACCCCTCGAGTGAGCAATCCAAATTAGGTAGGAGCACTTGTTTAGCGGAATTCAACGTATAAACGAGACGTCTTTATTCGCATAATAAAGATATGTAGACAGATGGTTACCACCAGAGTACCAGTACAACTAGTGTACGTTATGAGTACAACGGTACAGAACATGGCTTACAGAAATATCATTGACTAGTTTAGCTCTCCCATTAGAAGGAGAGCTTTTTTCTTTCTTACAATTTATACTTATACATATATGATTTAAACTCTGTTAACATATAACATAACAATATTGACAAAGGAGACAAACCAATGTTCCAATTATTAGCAGTATGTCCAATGGGATTAGAAGCAGTCGTTGCAAAAGAAATCCAAGAACTTGGCTATGAAACACAGGTAGAAAATGGGCGTATCTTTTTTGAAGGAGATGCGAAAGCTATTGTTAAATGTAACTTATGGTTGCGAACTGCTGATCGACTTAAAATCGTCGTAGGTAGATTTAATGCCAAAACATTTGATGAATTGTTTGAAAAAACAAAAGCTTTACCATGGGAAGATATTATTGATAAAGAAGGTCAATTTCCTGTACAAGGACGAAGCGTCAAATCTACGCTTTACAGTGTGCCAGACTGCCAAGCTATTACTAAGAAAGCCATTGTTGAACGTTTAAAACATGCTTATAACGAAAAAGGCTGGTTAAATGAAAGTGGCGCTAAATACCCTGTAGAAGTAGCTATTTTAAAAGATAATGTGTTACTTACAATTGATACATCAGGTTCAGGGCTAAATAGACGTGGATATCGTATTGCTCAAGGTGAAGCACCAATCAAAGAAACATTGGCAGCAAGTTTAGTAAGACTTGCAAATTGGAAAGGTGATACACCATTCATTGATCCATTCTGTGGTTCAGGAACTATTGCTATTGAAGCATGTTTAATTGCTCAAAATATCGCGCCTGGATTTAACCGCGAATTCGTTTCTGAAGAATGGAACATTATGCCACCTAACATTTATGATGAAATGCGAGATGAGGCTGACAAACAAGCTGATTATGATAAAGACATCCAAGTCTTTGCTTCTGATATTGATCCAGAAATGGTTGAAATAGCTAAACGTAATGCAGAAGAAGTAGGCTTAGGTGATATTATTCAGTTTAGCGTTAAAGACGTGAATACATTAACGATTGATACAGAAGAACCAGTTGCTTTAGTAGGTAACCCACCATATGGGGAACGTATTGGCGATAGAGATGAAGTTGAAGAAATGTACCGCTATATTGGAAAATTAATGAAACAACATCCTTATTTATCTACTTATATTTTAACTAGCAATAAAGAATTCGAATATCTTGTTAATAAAAAAGCAACTAAACGACGCAAATTATTCAATGGTTATATTGAATGTACGTATTATCAATATTGGGGTCAAAAACCTGCAAAAAATTAATAGTTAACCCATAAATATAAATAACTCATTTTTCAAGTTTAGTTTTTATTAAATTTGTAAATTTACTTTAATTTATTAGAAAATATTTAATTAATTTAAACAATTTATTAGCGCTCTTATTATGACTGATGTAAAGTGATAATAAGAGTGTTTTAACATTTAACTACATACATATAAATTACATCTTAGTGAGGAGAGAGAAATATGCAAACTGTTTTAATTATAGGCGCAAACGGTAAAGTTTCTATAGAGGCAACTAAAATATTTTTAGAAGATACTTCATTTAATGTGGATTTATTTTTAAGAAATGCACATCGTATCCCTGATTATGCATCTAATCGTATTACTGTATTTGAAGGGGACGCAAAAAATGAAGAAGACTTAGAAAAAGCATTAGATAAAGTCGACGTCGTCTTCGCTAGTTTATCAGGTTCACTGGATATTGAAGCTGATGCTATCGTTAAAGCAATGACTAAAAAAGGCGTAAAACGCTTAATTTTTATTGCAGCGCCAGGAATTTACAATGAGTTGCCAACAAAATTTAATGAATTTAATAAAGAACAATTTGGCGAGAAATTAGATAAATACCGAAAAGCTGCAGATATTATCGAAGCTTCAGATTTAGATTATACAATCATTCGCCCAGCTTGGTTAACTTTCAAAAATGAATCAGATTATGAAATTACATCTAAAGATACTGAGTTCAAAGGTACAGAAGTATCAAGACGTAGTATTGCAAATTTAGCTGTTCGTATTGCTAAAAATCCTGAACTTTATTCAAGAGACAATATAGGTGTTAATAAACCTAACACAGATGGCGATAAGCCAGCTTGGTTTAATTAAAGTTCTATTTATATTTTTTATAATTTATGAGTGTGATAAAATTTAATAAATGATTTCAAAAGTATTGATTTACTTTTGCGATCACTTTCTATTAATAGGGTTATAATTCTTTGATGATTTATAACCTTACTTTTTTATTATTTTCAGAACGTTTGAAATAAAGGGGATTAGGCATGTCGAATACTGAACAATTAGATATTTTATATAAATTAAAAAAAGAAGTTGAAAAATCAAACAATACGGCGTTAGTACATACAATCAATCAAGTCATCAAAAAAGTTTATTTAAATCAATATACCGCTTCTTTCGTGGGACATTTTTCTGCAGGTAAATCTACATTGATTAACTTATTACTTGAACAGAATATTTTACCAAGTTCTCCCGTACCAACAACAAGTAATACAGCTATCGTTTCTGTATCAGATCAAGAAGAGATTATTGCTAATCTTGAACATCAACAGTATACAAAGTTAAAAACTTATGATGAAGTGAAACAAATGAATCGCTTAAATGTTGATGTCGAATCTGTAGAAATTAAATTTCCTTCTACAAAGTTTCATAACGGGTTTACTTTACAAGATACACCTGGGGTCGACTCAAATGTAGCGACACACCAAACGACGACCGAACAGTTCATGTATACAAGTAATATTTTGTTTTATACAGTGGATTATAATCACGTTCAATCTGCGCTTAATTTTCAATTTATGAAACGCATGAATGATGTTGGAATCCCTGTTATTTTCATCATTAACCAAATTGATAAACATAATGAAGATGAAATTTCTTTTGCTACTTTTAAAGAAAGAGTGAATAAATCAATTGCAGATTGGGATATCAAATTGACTAAAATCTTCTACGTGTCTAAATTTGATCATCCTGAAAATGAAATCAATCAACTATCTGACTATTTAGTAGACAAAGATAATCATCGTGAACCTATAGAAGATTACGTGAAACGTACGGTTAAATTTATCACAGATGCACAACTCGGTTATATCCAAAATGAAATACAAGATATTCTTGAAGAATTGAATATTAATGAAGATGAGTTTGAACAAGCATATTCAAAATTCCAACAGAATCAAGCTGTGAGTGAAGAAGCACGTTTATTAAATAATCCTGATCAGTTGTTAAGCTTTTTAAAACAAAAACGTAAAGACATTCTTGAAAATGCCTACATCATGACACATGATATGCGTGAAGATATTCGACATTATCTTGAAAGTATGGCTTCAGACTTTAAAGTAGGCGGCCTTTTAAATAAAAAGAAAAAGAAACTAGAAGAACAAGAGCAACGCTTAGCAATCGTTACTGAAAAATTGCAAGACAAAGTTAATCAACAAATACGCCAACCTTTAAGAGAAGATATGTCGTTTTTAACGCGCTTTATCAATAATAGTGAAGTAAACAAAGAAATATTGAATCAACATTACGAAATTAATAATGAATTGATTTCAAATTTATATCAGCCTCAAACGAGTATCAGTAATACGTATGTATTAACGTTTAGTGATGAAGTTAAAAAAGCTATTAACAATTATGTAGAGAAAGAATCTAATCCATTATTCGATAAAACCATTAACAATACACAGGCGACAGGCCTAACAAATACAGAAGATGAAGATATGCAAATCTATGAACGTTTCATAGAGCTAAAGAATTTGAAAGAGTCTTTAACAACTGAGAATTATCGTCATTATTATATCCATATGGAAGATTCTTTAGATAAGTTAATAGGGCGAACTGAAGCCAACTATCAATTTAAAGATGAGACTCAAGGTGAATCAAGTGAAGCTCAGTTTGATGAAAATGAAGCAACTCAATCATCAACAACGAATGAGGTTGATATTAAACAAGCTTTAGAATTAGTTGAGCCAGTGCCATTATTTGATAGAACGAAAAAAGATATTCAAGATACATTAACTCGCTTAGATAATAAAATCGTTAAAATTGGCGTGTTTGGTACGTTTAGTGCAGGTAAAAGTAGTTTAATCAATGCTTTACTTGGTGGTCAATATTTAGTGAGTTCTCCAAATCCAACAACAGCAGCTACGACAGAATTATCTTATGGCGAAGACAGTAAAATCACTTTAAAAACACAAGAACAATTACTTGAAGAGTTAAATCAACTTATTGAATATCACAATATTTCATTTAATTCTTTAGAGGAATTTATTAATAGTGATGTTACTTCATTGAAACAACAGTTAGAAAAAAATCAATTAGCTTTTGTTAATGCGGTTGAAAAGCATTATGCACTTTATCAAGATATGGTAAATGAAGCCATTACGCATGAAATTTCACAAGAAGATATTAAAAAGTGGAGCGCAGAAGACGAATACGCTACCTTTGTTAAAACTGTTCACATCAACTTACCACTTGAATGGTTAAAAGGTAAAATCATCGTAGATTCACTAGGCTTACATTCAAACAACCAACGTCATACAAATGAAACTGAACAAATTTTAACTTCTTCAGATTTAATTTTATATGTAAGTTACTTTAATCATTCATTTACAGATAACGATAAAGCTTTCATTGAACATATGAAAGATATGAATCAATTGAATGAAAACCAAGCCTTTAAAATGGTTATCAACGCAATTGATTTAGCAGAAAATGAAGAAGATGTTAAAGCCGTAAAAGATTACGTTGCTGATGCTTTAAACCAAGTTAACTTAAACTCTGAGATATTCGGTGTATCAAGTAGACGTGCACTTAAAGATTATGATGAAGGTATTTCACAATTACGTGAGAGTATTCAACACTTTGTAGAAGTAGAATCTAACACCATTTTAGAGCAACAAATGATTAAACAACTTGAACAAATGAGTCAATCGTTCGATCAAATGATTGAAGAATTCCAAACAAATCAATCATTAATCAGTGAACGACAAGATAAACTTAAATCTTATCAACATGAACAACGTCTTCCAAACCAATTGTTAATGACAAGTGAGCAACATACTAATAATGAAGTTGAAGACCAAATTTATCACTTAAATGGACGCTTAAAGTTACAATTATTGGATGATGTTAAAAGTGTATTCAATAGTCAAATGACGCAGAATAACGATTTCAATCAAGAAAAGAAAATTTCAGCTAAGACATTCTTAGATCAAATCCATCAACGTTTATATCTCGAACAAAGTCTTTTAGTAGAACGTATTAAAAAATACTTTAATCGACAACTCAACGAACAAGTTGCACCTGTCGTTCAAAAGTTAAATCAATTGCATGTGCTTATTTATCCTGAATTTAATATTAAACCTCATTTTACTGATACGGCGTTTTTAAGAATTGATATTAATGATATGGTGGCAGCTTTACCTAAACAACTGACTAAACGTAAAATATTAAATCCTAATTCTCAAAGAGAAATACAGGAAACAATTAGTGCTAATACATTAGATTTGCTTCAAGCACAATTAAGCGAATTAAGACAAGCACTCATTTCTTATGTATCAACATTAACTAAAGAGGCTGAAGATACATTTAATCATTTAGAAAATGATATACAACAACAAATAGATGATTTATTATCATTTACAATGGATGAAACACTTATAGAACAATTAAAATCAGTAAACTCAAAATTAAAAGTACTTTTAAAATAGAAAGAAGGCACCATTTATGACATCACGTGTCCTACTAGTAGATGGAATGGCGTTATTATTTAGACATTTTTATGCTACAAGTTTACACAATCAATTTATGTATAATTCGAAGGGCGTACCTACAAATGGTATACAAGGATTTGTTAGACACATTTTTAGCGCTATTCACGATATTAATCCGACACATGTAGCAGTGTGTTGGGATATGGGGCAATCGACTTTCAGAAATGAAATGTATGATTCATACAAACAAAACCGTCCCGCACCTCCAGAGGAACTCATTCCTCAATTTGATTATGTTAAAGAAATATCTGAGCAATTCGGTTTCATAAACGTCGGAATGGTCAATTATGAGGCTGATGATGTTATAGGAACTTTAGCTAAAGCTTATTCTCAAGATAACGAGGTACACATTATTACTGGGGATAAAGATATTCTTCAATGTATTAATCAAAACGTAGAAGTGTGGCTCATTAAAAAGGGCTTCAATATATACAATCGTTATACGTTAGACCGTTTTAATGAAGAATATCAACTAGATCCGCTTCAATTAATTGATATTAAAGCATTTATGGGAGATAGTGCAGATGGTTATCCAGGCGTAAAAGGAATAGGCGAGAAAACAGCAATTAAATTAATTCAAGCTTATGATAGTGTTGAAAATGTCCTTCAACATATTGATGAATTAACACCAGGACAGCAAAAGAAAATTAAAAATGACGAAGCAAATTTACTACTATCCAAACAATTAGCTGAAATCCATACAGAAGTTCCACTAGATATTACTTCTTTATATGAGGAAATGGAATATGCTCATTCACTCAATCATATATTATCTATTTGTAATGAGCATGAGCTATACGTATCAGGTAAGTATATTTCTTCTAAATTATAATTAAAAATCCTTGAGATAAAAGGAAAAGTCAATCATCTCTGATTTAAGAGTGATGTTTCCTAATCTCAAGGATTTTATTTTGATTAATTATTTTTTCTTACTTAATTTATAAAGATATTGTTGTGCTAATTGATTTGCTTCTTTATTTTGATCGCGAGGAACCCATTTTACAAATAATAATTCAAAACTTTGTTCTAAAATTTCCATATTCTCAAAGTAAGGTTTAAATCGGATATTTTTCACATAACCTTGATTAACGCTATCTTCAATTAATTTAGAATCTGTGTATAATAGCGCATTCGTTACATTTAATTCTCTTGCGTGTTCTAGGGCGTGTATCATAGCTGCCCATTCTGCACTATGATTATCTAATTCACCTAAATCATGGGTGAATGTGTATTTTTCATTCTCTTCTTTAATTACAATACCACACGTACTTTGACCTGGATTACCATTTGATGCAGCATCAAAATATATTTTCGCCATTTTATAACACCTTTTCAAAAAATAAGATTATTATTTCAATACTATAGTATCAAATTCTAAAAAAAGAGAATAGCATGAGAAGTGTCAGCGTTATATATTGCTCGACTCACTCTCACGCTATTCTATTAATTAATAACCTTCATCTAGTTTATGAATTCTTCCTTTGCGATACATCGATTTAGCGATATAACCAAATGGAACATTAAATATAGTTGACATTAATTTAAGTAAATAAGTTGTTATAAATATCTCAAATACTACTGCGAAAGGTAGTGTTCCTGCGAATGCGATAGTTACAAATAAAGCTGTATCAATAATTGAGCTTAACATTGTGCTGCCATATGCTCGAATGATAAATGTTTTATCAGAACTAAAGATTTTTTTAATCATTGAAAAGATAAAAACATCGACATGTTGACCAATAATATAAGCTACGATTGATCCAAGCGCAATACGTGGCACTAAATCAAAGATAGTTGATAATGCTTTTTGAGATACATCTTCAGGTGCTGGAATAAAATGTAATGACATTTGCATCACAATAATCATAACTAATGTTGATGAAAAGCCTAACCATACAGCACGTTTAGCCACTTTACGTCCATAAATATCATTTAAAATATCCGTAGCTAAATAAATTGAAGCAAACATGACATTACCTAAAGTAGCAGATATACCAAAAATATCTACCGTTTTAATTACTTGGATGTTGGCAATGATAGTCCCAATAGCGACCCAAGCAATTAAGCCTTGTTTACCAAAACAACGAAACATTACGACCATTAAAATAAAAGTAACAAAAAAGGTTGCTACTCCAAAAATTTCATTAAACATGATTATCCTCCTAAATTTTGATAATGCGGGTGTTTAGAAACCGCAAAAACAACTTATATATTATATAGTAAAAATACAATTGTTGCAATAGG
>NZ_PPRC01000022.1 GCF_002902565.1 Staphylococcus petrasii
TTGTTGTGTTTTATTAACTGAGGCTATGATGTTCACCTTCTTTATATGTGAATATTATTCATAAGTTCTATTATTTATAGTAGTACTTTTAACTCAATTTTTAAAGTAATAAACTCAAAATAAATAATAAACTTTATTTATTTTGAGTTATAAATTGTTTTTATTTTACAATGAAACGCTTCTCATCTAATTGTTTTCTAAATTTCTTCTGATCCGCTTTAGATTTCTTCTTGAAATCTTTCAAGAATTGCTCATATTTAGGTAACACATCATCTAAATCGCCAAATTCTTTTAGTTTGCCGCCTTCAATCCAGGCAATTTTAGTACAGAACTCACGCACTTGGCGGATATTATGGCTGACAAAGAAAATGGTTTTCTTTGCTTCTTTAAATTCATAAATTTTATCCAAGCATTTTTGAGTAAAGGTTTGGTCTCCCACTGAGAGAGCTTCATCAATGACTAAGATATCAGGATTAATCGTTATATTAATAGAGAATCCTAATTTCGCACGCATCCCACTAGAATAGTTTTTAACGGGTTGGTAAATAAATTCACCCAATTCACTAAATTCAATAACTTGAGGCATAAGTCTTTTAATTTCTTTCTTTTTAAAGCCCATGCATAACATCTTAAATTCAATATTTTCTACACCAGTTAAACGGCCGTTTAGTCCTGCATTAATGGCGATGACGCTAACTTCCCCGTGGCGTTCAATCGTTCCAGAACTAGGTGATAATGAGCCACCAATCATATTACTTAAGGTAGATTTCCCAGACCCATTGATGCCTACTAATCCAATCACATCGCCTTCATGGGCTGTAATTGATACATCGTCCAAAGCAAAGAATGTTTTATTCTTATTTTTAGGGATTAAGGCATCTTTAATACGCTCTTTATTATTGCGATAAATGCGATATTCTTTTGTCACATTTTTAATGTTAACAGATACGCTCATAAGTATTCCTTCCTTACAGATAGTTATATCGATTATAATACATCACACAACAGTTGTTAAATTTATTAACCTAGTGTAAAGTGTATAAGTGATTTTGTATAGTTTTTGTAAATATAAGAGATTATTTTTTCTTTTTTTGAAAATGAAGATTCTACATAAGAACCATTTTTTTAATAAGAAGATATCAGTATATAAAATAATATACCTCTATACTTCAATTATATTAAACTTTTCGAGAAATGTTATATATAATGAATGTAAGTATTCAAATGATAAGTTAAAGAATTTAAATGCCATCGTGGATATTTAAATGAAAGTGTGGTTTATTTCAATGTCGGCAGTAGGCTCTGTTTTTAAAGAACATATAAAAAATTTCTATTTAGTACAACGACTCGCACAATTCCAAATCAAAATTACAAATACTAATAACTACTTAGGTGTAGCGTGGGAATTACTTAACCCGGCCTTACAAATTATGGTTTATTGGTTTGTATTTGGTATGGGAATTAGAAGTAACGCGCCGATTCATGGCGTGCCATTTATTCTATGGTTATTAGTAGGTATCAGTATGTGGTTCTTCGTCAATCAAGGTATTCTCGAAGGTACGAAATCTGTATCTATGAAATTTAATCAAGTTGCGAAGATGAACTTCCCATTATCCATTATTCCTACTTATATTGTGACAAGTAAGTTCTATGGTCATATTGGATTATTGGCTATCATTATCGCTATTTGTATGGGTAACGGAATTTTCCCATCTATACACATTGTGCAATTACTCATCTATGTACCACTCACATTTTTCTTTACTGCATCAGTTGCATTATTCACTTCAACATTGGGCATCATCGTACGTGATACTCAAATGATTATGCAAGCATTATTGAGAATTTTATTTTACATGTCACCAATCTTATGGATTCCTAAAGATAAAGGCATTAGCAGTGTGATTAATGAAATTATGAAATTTAATCCTGTATATTTCTTAGCTCAATCTTATCGTGCAGCGATCTTATTCCATGAATGGTACTTTATTGAACATTGGAGATTATTCCTTTATAACGTAGTAGTTATCTTGATTTTCTTTGTTTTAGGTTCAATCCTACATCGCAGATATCGAGATCACTTTGCAGATTTCTTATAAATGTAAACTAAGGCTGAGACATTTCTATATTTGTCCCAGCCTGTTTTATATATACAGAACGTTTTATTATTTTTATTTTTTTGAAAAGGTGGGAGGTAAACGTATGCGACTAATTATAAAAAACATTTATATGATAATGATTGCGATATTGAACTTCATTTTTAAAAGTAAAAAAGTAAAAAACAACCATATTGTAGTGATGATGACATTCCCTCAAGATGTGTTGCCAATTATTCAGCAACTGCATGACAAAGGATATCAACTTACAGTGATAGCGAATGAGAACGAACAAGAGCGATTAAAAGAATTTAAGAATATTTCATTTATACCCGCTGGAAATAAACAGATTATCAAGCATATTAAAGCGTTAAGTAGCGCCAAAGTTATCGTTATTGATACTTACTATTTAATGTTGGGTGGCTATGCTAAGAAAAAAGGTCAGACTATTATTCAAACTTGGCATGCGTCAGGGGCTTTAAAGAATTTCGGATTAACGGACCATCAGGTAGATTTAAATAATGAAAAAATGGTTAAACAATATCAACGTGTATACCAAGCTACGGACTATTATCTTGTCGGTGGAGAAGAAATGGTGACATGTTTTAAAGAAGCTTTCGAAGCTAAAGATAACCAAATGTTACGTTTTGGATTACCACGATTAATGAATTATTTAAATTTCAACCTTAAGACTGAACAAGCGCGTTTAAAAGAACATTATAATATTACTAACAAATTGGCGATATATGTTCCTACTTATCGTGAAGATGCGAAAGATAATCGCCAATTAGATAAAGCTAAATTTGAAAGTCAGTTGCCAAATTATACGTTAATTAATCAGTTGCATCCATCAATTTCTGGGCATCATTCAGAAATATCTACTTCTGAATTAATGATAATGGCAGATGTGATTATTAGTGATTATAGTTCTCTACCTATTGAAGCAAGCTTGTTAAATAAACCTGTCTTATTCTATGTGTACGATGAAGATAAATATGAGAAAGTACGCGGTTTAAATCAATTTTATAGACAAATTCCTCAACATTATAAAATCGTTAGTGAGGAGGAATTAATTTTCAAAATAAAAAATAGTGAAGATATATTACAGCCGTTATTTAAAGATTGGCATCGCTACAATACTTCTAAAAGCTTACAACAAATTATAGAATTTATTGAAAAGTTGGTGAAAGAATGAAAATAGCTGTGATTATTCCAGTGTTTAATGCAGAACATACAATTCGAAAAGCTGTAAAATCAATTGATACAAAGCATGAAGTTGAAATTATTTGTGTTAACGATGGCTCTACGGATCAAACGAAACGAGTGTTAATGGAATTACAAAAAGAAGTTAAAAATATGATGGTCTACAATCAAGAAAATGCTGGGGCAGCTAAGAGCAGAAATTTCGGTTTAGCCTCAATGTCGGATGATGTTGAAGCATTTATGTTCTTAGATGCGGATGATCAATTCTTGCCAGGCAGATTAGACAAAATGATTGATTATTATGAGAAAAATAAAGAGGTCGATATTGTCATTGGGCAAATTGGTCGTGGTGTAAACGGAGACTGGAAAGTCGTGCCTACGCATGAAGAGATTAATCGCGAGGGCGTGGTTACACTTGCCGAAGCACCTGAAATATTACAATCTATTGGCCCGGGTGGGAAATTATTTAACTCTAAATTTAACGCATTAAGATTCGATGAAGATGTGGTATTTTGTGAAGAACATACATTTATTACGCGTGCTTATTTAACTGCGCGAGATATTCAGTTAATACCGCTTCTTGTTTATGGGTATAATGAGCGAGAAGGGTCGGTAACCGATAAGCGTGCGGATACCTTTTTATCTTATATAGACGATGCGCGTAAAGTGCGCCATCGTGTAATGGAAATGTTGTTACTAACGAATGAGAAAGTATATTACAGTTATCGTATGGATGACTTGATTGTAAGTTACTTAATTCAAGCTTATCTTTTGAAAAATAGTGAAGTAACATCTACATTTATTGAACAAGTAACACGTTATATCAAAGAAATGCAACATACGGAATATTCCGGAGACGCATTATTTAGAATCGTTCAAGCCGTCGAACAAGGCGCAACAAAATGGACACATGAAACGTATGAGGTTTGGAGACAAACACTAGTTAACGTAGGAATAGGGCGTCCGGGTTACTTAAGATTTAAAGCGCAAGTCTTACCTAAAAAAGCAGCATTCAATGGTAAACAGTCGTTAAAACGTATGCTTAAACGATAAACATCTTAGAATGAAGAGGCATAGTGTTGTTTAATTGCTTAACATGTCTGCTTTTATAAAAGATGGTATGTAAAAATTATTTATGCTAAATTAAGATTATGAAAATTCATTAAAGATTTAGTAAAGGAGATAGCAAACAATGAGAAGAGTCATTACTTATGGTACTTATGATTTATTACATTATGGCCATATAGAATTATTAAGAAGAGCTCGCGAAATGGGCGATTACTTAATCGTTGCGTTATCAACAGATGAGTTCAATCAAATTAAGAACAAAAAATCTTATTATGACTTTGAGCAACGTAAAATGATGTTAGAATCTATTCGTTATGTAGATTTAGTTATTCCTGAAAGTGATTGGGGTCAAAAAGAAATCGATGTTGATCGCTACGATGTTGATGTGTTCGTTATGGGTCACGATTGGGAAGGCGAATTTGACTTCTTAAAAGACAAATGTGAAGTTGTGTACTTAAAACGTACTGAAGGTATTTCAACAACTAAAATTAAACAAGAATTATACGGCAAAGACGCGAAATAATATAACATATAAAGACGAAATCCACATTCTCTCCAATTTTAAGGGAATGTGGATTTCGTCTTTTTTAATACATTATTTATGTTTAAAAATACGATATAAAATCAAATAAATGACTAAAATAAAGGCTATGGCAATTAATCCTAATCCTGTG
The DNA here is from genome assembly GCF_002902565.1 of Staphylococcus petrasii. Lineage (GTDB taxonomy): Bacteria > Bacillota > Bacilli > Staphylococcales > Staphylococcaceae > Staphylococcus > Staphylococcus petrasii. The sequence goes on from NZ_PPRC01000022.1 coordinate 5,042, forward strand.
AAAGTTAAGATAGGATGTGTTTTCCATGTACTTTGAGCGATTGAGTCTGCGTGATGAATAGCTGAACGCGTTACTTTTACACTAGGTGGTCCATCACTGTTAGTTAAAAATTGACGAGGATAGTCTATATGAACACGACTATCTTCAATGACATACTTATAATCGTCTTTTTTCATGTTGTTTGGAATAATATCGTATAAATCTTTAGATACGTAATATTTTTTACCATTAATTTTATGTGTACCTTTTGATAATACTTTTTTATATTCATATTGATCAAATGAGCGATTCATTAATGCATTACCAATCATGTTACGTTGCATTTCGCCACCTAAATGTTCGAAATCACCAGCACCCATAATCACCTGATTAATACGTAATTTATCTCGTTTTGTAGTGATAGTATGGTTGTAATCTGCAACATCACTTGACCCTGTTTTTAATCCATCTGTGCCAGGTAAACTCATCTTCGCTCCATCTAAAGAGTGGTTGAAAGTATAATAGGTTACATCATGTACTGTAGGAGCGAGTTGTTTTGTGAAGTCTAAAATCTTAGGTGTGTCTTTAATCACATGGTGATCTAAGATAGCCATATCTTTTGCAGAGGAAACGTTATTTTGTTGATTTTTATATTTTGAGGGGGAAAACTCACGTAGACGTTTGTTCTTAGCGCCTGTAGGATTGACAAAGTGAGTCTCATCCATACCAATTTCTTTAGCTTTCTTATTCATTAAGTCAGTAAAGTTATTAACGTTACCAGATACTTCCTCACCAAGAATTAAAGCAGCTGCATTACTAGAATTGGACACAGTAATTTGAAGAAGTTCTGCGATAGTATAGTTTTCACCAGGGTATAATTTGGTATTACTTAATTCTGGTAAAGTTGACATTTGATAATGCCTTTGCGTAATATGTACTTTGTCATTTAAAGAAAGGTCGCCTTGTTTGACAGCTTCTAATGTGAGATACATCGTCATTAATTTAGTCATTGAAGCAGGATACCATTTTTTATCGGCATTATATTGATATAATATTTGTCCTGATTGGCTGACGTTGATAGCGCCTTTCGGTTGATAGGCATCTGAGACATCGGGATAACCGTATTGACGTGTAATTTCTGTAGGTGTAGGTTCTTTATCCGCGGCTTTAACTATAGGTGCTATAATGAGAGCCGTAGAGAAGATGAGTAAAATTAGGGGAATTATTCGTTTCATTTTATTTATCTTTCCTTTTTATACAAAAATTGTCAATGAAAGTATTCTATCATAATAAAAACTTGTGAGAAATATAATTTTTACACTTCAAAGTTTTGGAAAATATTTATAAGTTTTAAGTATTAAATTGAAAATGAATATAAAAGAGGGCTAATTTATGAAAGGACAAAATCCATTATTTTTCTTATTTAAACGTTTGTCGTGGCCATACGGGTTAATTATTGCAGCTATTATTATTTCTTCATTAGGAAGTATTAGTGGTTTACTTATCCCATTATTTACTGGTCGTTTAGTTGATAAATTTTCAACAAGCAGTATTAATTGGAATATCATCATTCTATTCGCAGGTATTTTTATCGCCAACGCCTTACTTAGTGGTATTGGTATTTATTTACTAAGTAAAATTGGTGAAAAAATGATTTATGATATTCGCTCAATATTATGGGAACATATTATTAAATTGAAAATGCCATTTTTTGATAAAAATGAAAGTGGTCAATTGATGAGTCGTTTAACAGATGACACAAAGGTGATTAATGAATTTATTTCACAAAAATTACCACAATTATTGCCTGCAATCATTACATTAGTAGGCTCTATCATTATGTTATTTATTATGGACTGGCAGATGACATTATTAACGTTTATTGCGATTCCATTATTCATGGCAGTAATGATTCCATTAGGCCGTAAAATGCAAAAAATCTCTATAAACACACAATCAGAAATAGCTAATTTCAGTGGATTACTAGGACGCGTGTTAACAGAAATGCGTTTAGTTAAAGTGTCTAATACAGAACGCCAAGAATTAGACAATGCGCATAGCAACTTACGTGAAATCTATAATCTTGGATTAAGACAAGCTAAAATCACTGCTGTTATTCAACCTATTTCAAGTCTCATTATGTTATTAATGATTGCGGTTATTCTAGGTTTTGGCGCTATTCGAATTGCTACAGGCGCTATCACTGCAGGTGCTTTAATTGCGATGATTTTTTACGTGATGCAATTATCTATGCCGTTAATGAACCTTACAACGCTTGTTACAGATTATAAAAAAGCGGTAGGTGCAAGTAACCGTATTTATGAAATTATGCAAGAACCAGTAGAACCAATGATTGATTTAGAACCAGTTAGTCACGTAAACATCACTGCTGGAGAAATAGAATTTGCAGATGTAAATTTCAAATATGATGTTAAAGATATTTTGAAAAATGTCTCTTTCCGTATCCCTCAAGGGGAAGTAAGTGCTTTTGTTGGCCCATCCGGTTCAGGTAAGAGTACGATTTTCAACTTAATTGAACGTATGTATGAAATTGAATCAGGGGATATCAAATATGGGAATCAAAGTATTTACGATATTCCTATGGCAAATTGGCGTAATCAAATTGGATACGTAATGCAGTCCAATTCAATGATGAGTGGTGCGATTCGCGACAATATATTATATGGTATTAACCGAGAAGTCTCTGATGAAGAACTGATTAAATATGCTAAATTAGCTAATTGTCATGACTTTATCATGCAATTTGATGATGGCTATGACACATTAGTCGGCGAACGTGGTCTGAAACTATCAGGTGGTCAAAGACAACGTATTGATATCGCCCGTAGTTTTGTTAAGAATCCAGATATTCTATTACTTGATGAGGCAACAGCGAACCTAGATAGTGAAAGCGAACAAAAAATACAAGAAGCGTTAGAAGTATTAATGGAAGGGCGTACAACTATTGTCATTGCGCACCGACTTTCTACTATTAAAAAAGCAGGACAAATTATCTTCCTCGATCAAGGCCAAGTGACAGGACAAGGTACACATGCAGAATTGATGGAGCATCATGAAAAATATCATCAATTTGTAACGACTCAAAATTTAACAGAATAAGATAATCAAGCAGGTTGGTGAATGTAATCATTCGTCAACCTGTTTTATTTTTTTCATTAACTTGATATTGTGACGAATAAAACTTTTAAAAGAAATAGAGAATCATTTGAATTGAACTTTGAGAAACCCCTAGCGAATGAATAAACGATAAAGAAAATGGTATACTTGTTAGTAACGGCGAGGTCATAGCGTTTAAGAAGCTATGGAATGGAAATGGCTAGAAATATACGCTTTAAAGATGTAAAATGAAGTGAAAATTTGGCGTAACACACGCTTGGAAAAATTAAGAAATAATTATTAAAATCTACCTATTATAAATAGATTAACTGGAGAGAAATGTTTTGAATAAATTAACGATTATTATTACATATTATAATGATGAAGATTACATTGCTGAATGTATTGATAGTTTAAAAAGTCAAAGAAATCAAGATTTCAACATTGTGATTGTGGATGATGGTTCGACAGACCAATCAACAGAAATTTTACAACAAGCCTTACAGTCTTACGATAAAGAGATTAATTTCATCCAACTTCCTGAAAATACGGGTCATGCACACGCGCGAAATGTGGCACTTAAAGAAGCGGATGGACAATATGTAATGTTTCTTGACGCAGATGATCAGTTAGCTTCATATGCAATTGATTATTATTTCCGTCACCTTAATGGTTTGGACACTTTAATTGCACCAATCCATAAATTCGCAATGCAACGCCCACAATATGTCGACCAAGATAAAGTGCGTCTACAATATTTATCACATAAAAAGAATCCTAACTCAATTTTGAGAAAAGAATCTGTATGTAATATTTTATTTAGAAACGCTATTATTAAAGCACATAATATTCAATTTAATGAGAATTTAAATATCTTTACGGATACTTCTTTCGCTTTAGAATACTTAAAATATGCGGAAAACTTTGTGAGAATATTAAACTTCCCATTTTATTTCCGCGGAGAAGTATATGATCCATTTGTTGGTAATACATTAAGTGGACAAGATTTTATTCATAAATTTGATGATTATGTAGATAGTTTCTTTGACGCTATGCAAAGAACGAAAGACAAAAAGATAAAAAACTTCTTAATTCAAAGAATGAAAAATGAAATTAAAAAAGGTTTTGATCCTTCATTAAGAGATATCAAATCAAGATATCTTACATTAGAAAGTTCTTTAGTCAAAGTAGTAAAAGCTTTAAAATGGAACATCATCAAAGACGGAAAATTATTATATAATCTAGAAGTTTTATTCTTATCAATGGATGATGTGGAAAACGCAAAATATGTTAACGATCTTCGTAAACGTTCTCGTTTAGTTAAGAACATTGTGACGAATAGTAAAATGAAAGAACGTTCAAGATATCAATTAATAGATAGTGAAGAAGCGGTTGATCCACATACGATTGTCTTTGAATCATTTGGGGGTAAAAATTATAGCGATAGTCCTAAATATATTTATGAATATATGCAAGACCATTACCCACATTTAAATTATATTTGGGTATTTAATAAACCAGAAAATAATAATGTCCCGGGAAATGCTACTAAAGTTAAAAAAGGTTCAAAAGAATATTACGACGCATATGCTAAAGCAAAATATTGGGTATCAAATGCAAGATTACCATTATATTTAAATAAAAAAGAAAACCAAATGTACATTCAAACTTGGCATGGTACGCCGCTTAAACGTCTTGCTAACGACATGAAAGTTGTGAGAATGCCAGGTACAACAACTGCTTCATATAAGAAAAACTTCTATGCTGAGGCATCTAGATGGGATCATCTTGTATCACCAAACCGCTATTCATCAGATATATTTAAAACTGCTTTTTGGATGGACGAAGATAGAATTTGGGAAATTGGATATCCTCGTAATGACGTCTTAGTAACACGTCAAAATGACACTAAATACCAAGATCAAATCAAACGTAATTTAAACTTGCCTAAAGATAAAAAAGTAATTATGTATGCACCAACTTGGCGTGATGATGAATTTGTGAAAAAAGGCCAATACTTATTTGACTTGAAGATTAACCTTGCAAATCTTCAAAAAGAAATTGGTGACGAATACGTTATCTTGTTAAGAATGCATTATCTAATTGCTAATGCTTTAGATTTACATGGTTTCGAAGATTTTGCTATCGACGTTTCCAACTACAATGATATTTCTGAATTATATCTTATCTCTGATGCATTGATTACCGACTATTCTTCAGTAATGTTTGATTTCGGTATCTTAAAACGTCCACAATTCTTCTTTGCTTATGATATTGAAAAGTATGACAAAGGATTACGTGGTTTCTATATGGATTATATGAATGATCTTCCAGGTGAAATTATTACAGATGAATTCAAACTAGCTAAAGAATTAAAACAACTAGATCAACACAAAGTAAAATATAAAGATAAAATTGAAAAATTCTATAATGATTTCTGTTCATTAGAAAAAGGTAAATCATCTCAATTTATTGGAGATTATATTTATAACGATATTGAGAAAAATGAAAAATAGAATTTTATGACAAGAGGCGCTAAAAATGTGATTTAAAACATAATACATTTTTAGCGCTTTTTAAAGTTCGCTAAAAAGAATGAAACCCCATAATTATACAAATGGTATTCTTTAAAATAATATTTTATCGAATATTCTCTCATGGTATAATGTTAAATATATTATTTACGGAACTTTAGTGCTTTAAATTTGGGGAAAGTACGGTTCTGTTAAACTGAGTAATTTTTACATAGTGAGTTGAAAAATTAAAGTCTAGGTAGGTGCCTCATGTTTTTAATCATTAATATCATTGGGTTACTTGTATTTTTGGGAATTGCCGTTCTATTTTCCAGAGATCGCAAAAATATCCAATGGAAATCAATTTTGATTCTTGTTATTTTAAACCTTTTCCTTGCCTGGTTCTTCGTATACTTCCAAATTGGTAGATCCATCGTTGAAGGCTTAGCTGCAGCAATCGCTTGGGTGATTCAATCAGCACATACTGGAACTGGCTTTGCATTTAGTAGTTTTACAAGTGGTAAACAAATGGATATGGCTATTAGCGCCTTATTCCCAATCTTGCTTGTTGTGCCACTATTTGATGTATTAATGTATTTCAATATTTTACCGAAGATTATCGGTGGTATTGGCTGGGTATTAGCTAAAATTACACGTCAGCCTAAGTTTGAGTCATTTTTCGGAATTGAAATGATGTTCTTAGGTAATACTGAGGCTTTAGCGGTTTCAAATGAACAATTAAAACGCATGAAAGAAACACGTGTTTTAACGTTAGCTATGATGTCAATGAGTTCTATTTCAGGTGCGATTGTTGGTGCTTATGTACAAATGATTCCTGGTGAACTCGTATTGACAGCCATTCCGCTAAATATTATTAATGCTATTATTGTGTCTTCTATCTTGAATCCAGTAACAGTTGAAGAACGCGAAGATGTTATTTATAGCATTAATAATGGTGAAACTGAACGCCAACCATTCTTCTCATTCTTAGGAGATTCTGTATTAAACGCAGGTAAATTAGTGTTAATTATTATTGCGTTCGTTATCAGTTTCGTAGCTTTAGCTGATTTATTAGATCGCTTTATCAATTTAATCACTGGTTTAGTAGGCGGTTGGATTGGTTTGAAAGGCAGCTTCGGATTAAACCAAATCTTAGGTGTCTTCATGTATCCATTCGCGTTATTACTTGGATTACCATGGGGAGAAGCATGGATTGTGGCTCAACAAATGGCTAAGAAGATTGTCACAAACGAGTTTGTTGTAATGGGTGAGATTACTAAAGTAGTTAAATCTTATAGTCCGCATAGACAAGCGGTTATTTCAACATTCTTAGTGTCATTTGCTAACTTCTCAACAATCGGTATGATTGTTGGTACACTTAAAGGAATCGTGGATAAGAAGACTTCGGATTTCGTATCTAAATATGTGCCAATGATGCTTTTAGCAGGTATCCTTGTATCATTATTAACAGCAGCTTTTGTAGGTCTATTTGCATGGTAAACCGACACAGCTAAATATTTCTTCGAAAGAGCAAGTTTGAAATTATGCTTATCTTACATGATTTCAGATTTGCTCTTTATTCTTTGAAAATGAAGAACAAAAACCTGACATACGATAAAAACCAAGTATGTAGAGTGAGGAGACACTCTATATACTTGGTTTTTATGGGAAATGAATATTAATGTACTTGTAACGGTAAGGACTAGGTACTGTCACAGTACTTCGAGCAAAATTTGTTTTGTTACTATAAACAACACAAAGGAGATAACTTCTCTTATTAAGAAGTTATACACAGTATAGCAGAAACCATCTTGTAAGTAAACGAAAAATTCAGAAAATTTTTATTTGTTCATAAATTGTTCTTATATTTAGATTATATTCAAACCTGAGTAAATCTATAGGGATATTCGATAATATCAAATAAATTATTATAGTTTAAATTATTTAATTTTTATTTATTTATCATTTTTTAGAATAGTATATTGTAGCTTTATCAGAGAGTATGCTAACATTTTTAATGATAATACAATAAAAAAGGGGTTGGTATGTGTGAATAAAAACATTAAAGATTTACTCCTTGTGATACTAGGCTCTTTCATATTCTCAGCTGGAGTTAATTCATTCATTATTTCAGGTAATTTAGGAGAGGGAGGCGTAACGGGGATTGCCATCGTATTATATTACGCTTTTCATATCTCTCCATCTATAACTAACTTTGTAGCCAATGCGGTACTAATAATTATCGGTTATAAATTTTTGAATAAAAAAAGTACAATTTTAACTATTATTGCTACTGTACTTATTTCTGTATTTTTAGATTTAACAGATTCTTGGCATGTAGAAACTGGAAATGTCATTATTAATGCAGTGTTTGGTGGTATCTGTGTAGGTTTAGGAATTGGTGTTATCGTACTAGCTGGTGGTACTACTGCTGGTACAACTATCCTTGCTCGTATCGCTAATAAATATTTAGAAGTAAGTACAGCTTACGCACTATTATTCTTTGATTTATTAGTAGTATTAATTTCATTAACAGTACTTCCATTGCATAAAGCACTTGTAACAGTTATCTCATTATACATTGGTACAAAAGTAATGGAATATGTTATCGAAGGTCTTAATACGAAAAAAGCTATGACAATTATTTCTAATAAACCAGAAGAAGTTGCTAAAGCGATTGATGAACAAGTAGGGCGCGGCCTTACAATTATTGATGGCCATGGCTATTATACTAGGGAAGAAAAAGATATTTTGTATGTAGTAGTAGCTAAAACACAAGTTTCACGAGCAAAACGTATTATTAGAGAATTAGATGAAAATGCATTCCTTGTAGTACATGACGTACGCGATGTATACGGAAATGGTTTCCTAGCAGATGAATAAGCAAGATCCCTAAAGAGATTAAATCATGAAATATGATTTAATCTCTACTTTTTTGAAATGGTCATTACACTGTGAAAATGTTATAATATTGCCATTGACTATGATAATTATTATCAATTAAGAATTGATATATACGAATCAACATATACGAAAAAAATATCATTTAACAACGTAGTAATAGATTTATTTTCAAGAAAGTAGGGAAATTATGAATCGTTTAAAAGCACAAGAAGTTGAGATTGGGTACGGAGATCATACGATTATTAATAATTTAGATGTTGAAATTCCAGATGGTAAAGTGACTTCTATTATTGGACCGAACGGTTGTGGGAAATCAACATTATTAAAAGCTTTATCACGTTTGTTATCTATTAAAAATGGCGAAATTAAATTAGATGGAGAGAATATTCATACGCAATCAACGAAAGAAATTGCTAAAAAGATTGCTATTTTACCTCAAACACCTGAAGTTGCAGATGGTTTAACAGTTGGAGAGCTTGTATCTTATGGACGCTTTCCACATCAAAAAGGTTTCGGACGTTTATCTGCAGAAGATAAAAAAGAAATTGATTGGGCGTTAAGCGTTACAGGTACGTCTGAATTCCGTCATCGTTCTATTAATGACTTAAGTGGTGGGCAACGTCAACGTGTATGGATCGCGATGGCATTAGCTCAAAAAACAGATATCATTTTCTTAGATGAACCAACAACTTACTTAGATATTTCACATCAATTAGAAATCTTGGAATTAGTACAACAGCTTAATAGAGAACAAGGTTGTACAATAGTCATGGTATTACATGATATTAACCAAGCTATTCGTTTCTCAGACCACTTAATTGCGATGAAAAATGGTGAAATCTTAGCTAGTGGTTCAACAGAAGAAGTATTAACGAAAGATATTCTAGAACGTGTATTTAATATTGATGTAGTGTTAAGTGAAGACCCAAGAACAGGTAAACCTTTACTTGTGACTTATGACTTATTTGAACGTACTTATTCATAATACGAACGAAAATAAAGAAAAGAGAAATAATTATGACAACGAAAGAGAATAAAGGGGCATTTGGGTTTATAGGCTATATGGTTCTAGTATTTGCCTTATTAATCATTGCCTTGTTGATTTCAATTTTAATAGGAGAAGCTAAAGTCAATTTCTCAACTATTATAGATGCGATTTTTCATTATAATCCAAAGAATCAACAACATAATATTATCAGTGAAATACGAATTCCTCGTGATTTAGGTGCTATGCTAGTAGGCATGGCACTTTCAGTAGCGGGGGCAGTCATTCAAGGCGTAACAAAAAATGGTTTAGCTGATCCGAGTTTAATTGGATTAAACGCGGGTGCTTCATTCGCATTAGCGCTCACATTTGCATTTTTCCCTCAAGCACCATTTCTTATGATCATGTTTGCATGTTTTATTGGAGCAATGTTAGGCGGTTTCATTGTGTTAACGATTGGCCGTTCAAGACGAGATGGCTTTAATCCAATGAGAATTATTTTAGCAGGTGCAGCGGTTAGTGCTTTACTTACTGCGCTCAGCCAAGGTATAGCCCTTGTATTTAAATTAAATCAATCACTTACGTATTGGACAGCAGGTGGCGTTTCAGGTACGACTTGGCCACAATTATTATGGAGCGGTCCAATCATTATCATCGCTATTGTCATTATCATTGCGATGAGTAAACAATTAACGATTTTAAATTTAGGCGAATCACTAGCTAAAGGGTTAGGACAAAACATTACCCTAGTGCGAGGTATTAGTTTATTACTAACAATGGTTTTAGCTGGTGTTGCTGTATCTATGGTCGGCCAAATTGCCTTTGTAGGTTTAATGGTACCTCATATCGTGAGATTTTTAGTCGGTACTGATTATGCAAAAGTCTTACCTTTAACAGTCTTGACAGGTGCATTATTAATGCTAGTTGCCGACACCGTAGCGCGAATGATGGGCGATGCTCCAGTAGGTGCTATCATTTCATTCATTGGTGTGCCTTACTTCTTATACTTAGTGAAAAGAGGAGGTCGCACAATATGATACATCCTAAACTAAGACGCAAACAAATCATTACACTAATTACCTTTGCTATCTTATTGTTTGCCGCATGTACATGGAGCATTTCTTCAGGAGAATATAAAATTCCGGTAGGACGTTTCTTTAAGACGTTAATTGGCCAAGGCGAATACTATGATCAGCTTATCTTAATGCAATTTAGATTTCCACGTATGCTAATTACAATTTTAGCAGGAGCAGCGTTAAGTTTAAGTGGTGCCATCATTCAAAGTGTGACTAAGAATCCAATCGCTGAACCAGGAATATTAGGAATTAACTCTGGTGGTGGATTCGCAATTGCACTGTTTCTAACAATTGGACAAATTCATCCAGATAATTTCATCTACATCTTACCTATTATCAGTGTCATTGGTGGTATAGCTACAGCTGTTATCATTTTCTTGTTTAGCGTCAATAAGAAAGACGGTATCACACCTGCTAGTATGGTATTAATTGGTGTAGGAATGAACACTGCTCTATATGGCGGTTCTATTACACTAATGTCGAAATTTGATGAAGATCAATCAGAATTTATTGCCACATGGTTCGCAGGAAATATTTGGGGCGACGATTGGCCATTTGTGATTGCTACACTTCCATGGTTAGTCATCCTTATCCCGTATTTAATTTATAAATCTAATGTACTGAATTTGATAAATACACACGAACACATCGCGAAAGGTTTAGGCGTTCGTTTAGAAAGAGAACGTGTTATCCTATTCTTTGTTGCCGTTATTCTGTCATCAGTTGCTGTTGCCGTTGCAGGTTCAATCGCCTTTATTGGCTTAATGGGCCCACATATTGCTAAATCCATTGTCGGTCCACGCCATCAATTATTTTTACCCATTGCTATCTTAGTTGGCGCATTCTTACTTGTCTTCGCAGATACGCTTGGTAAAGTAATTCTTGAACCAACCGGCGTTCCAGCAGGAATCGTAGTAGCAATTATCGGCGCACCATACTTTATTTATTTAATGTATAAATCTAAACATATTTAACTTATAGCAAGGGATATTTTCTTATTTAAGAAGATGTTCCTTGCTTTTTTTATTTTTTGAAAATGCAGAACCAAACACGTTTGCCAGTAAATAATTGATTGAAATGGTGAGTGCACTTGTTTTGCGCATTCGAAAAATGATAGCGTATACAAAAAGGGTGCATTATAATGTAGGCAAAAGATACAGTAAAAGAAAGTTGGAGGTAAATAATAATGGCGACAATCGTAATTGTGAGTCATAGTGAAGACGTCGCAAATGGGACTAAAGCCTTACTGAATAACATGGCAAAAGGTGTTAAAATAATTGCATATGGTGGCGTAGACAATGGACTAGGCACGTCGTTAGATGAAGTTAAAAAGGTATTGAATAACATAGATGATGATCCTTTATGTTTTTATGATTTAGGTTCAGCAGAAATGAACATCGATTTAGCAATTGAAACATATAAAGGTCCTTTTAAAATAAAAAAAGTAAATGCGCCAATTGTAGAAGGTAGCTTTGTAGCAGCTGTTAAATTATCAGTAGGCGGAAGTGTGAATGAGGCAATTGAAGAAATTGATAAAGCTTCGTTTAAGTCAACTGCTTTTAAATAAAAAACAGTCGTATTTCAATACCTACTAGAGTAAAAAATTAATGTTAATTTATTCATTTATAAAATAGAAAATAGAATTAATTATGGTAAAATAATAGTATTGTGAAAAACAAGAATAGGAGGGCAATACCATGCAAGAGCGCATCACGAATTATGTACTGAATGGTGAATTTGAACAAGTTAGACAACTTATGTCCCAAGCTGACTTCTTAGACTTTGAAGAAGCTTATATTTCTAGTGCCCATGAACATGAAAGTATGATGTATTATACATGTATCTTAGATATGATTAAATTTGAAGAAAGCGCTGAATTGCATGACTTAGCATTCCTATTATTAGTTTACCCATTAAGTGAAGTGGAAGGCGCGCTCGATTCAGCGTATTATCACGCACAATCTTCTATTCAGTTAACTAATGGCCAAGAAGTTAAAAGTTTACTACAAATGTTGTTACTACATGCCATTCCTGAACCTGTCATTTCAGATTCTGAAGCATTTAAAGTAGCCAAACAAATTTTAAAATTAGATCCCAATAATCATGTGGCAAGAAATGCGTTAAAAGAAACAGCAAAACGTATGGATAACGTGGTGGTTGATATTAATGAGTTGCAACAATATGGTCGCTCTAATTAAATAAATTTAACGAAACCAGTATGAGGGGGGTAAGTGCTTCTTTGATACTGGTTTTTTATTGATATATATCTTTCTTGAAAGTACATCTTCCTCTTTAACTAGTTACTCATTTATGAAAATATCTTCAAATATTTACATTTTCACGAAATTATTTAATTTGTTCTAACCGTCATCAGAATAGGTATGATAGCCCAAAACGTTGTCAATTACCGAATATACACTGTTGCATAATCTTTTCAATACGTTATAATTCACAACGTGTCAAATTTAAGGAGGTTATTATATCACATGGGGTTAAATAAAGAAGCTGTAAAAATTGGTCTCGCTTATGTGGGTATCGTAGTTGGTGCTGGTTTCTCAACTGGCCAAGAAGTTATGCAATTCTTTACACCATATGGCCTATGGTCATATATTGGCGTATTACTTTCAGGCTTAATTCTTGGTTTCATTGGTCGTCAAGTTGCGAAGATTGGTACCGCTTTTGAAGCCACAAACCATGAGTCAACATTACAATATTTATTTGGAGAAAAGTTTAGTAAAATCTTCGACTACATTCTAGTCTTTTTCTTATTTGGTATCGCTGTAACGATGATTGCTGGTGCAGGGTCAACCTTCCAAGAAAGTTTCGGAATTCCGACTTGGCTTGGCGCTCTGATTATGACAGTTATCATCTATTTAACATTATTACTCGACTTCAATAAGATTGTTAGCGCACTTGGTATCGTTACACCATTCTTAATTATTATGGTAATTCTTATTGCCGCTTATTATTTATTTGCTGGTAGCGTTCCAATCAGTGAAGTCAATCAAACAGTAGATAAAACAAGTGTCTTTTGGGGCGTTGTAAGAGGATTAATGTATGGCGGTTTAGCCTTTGCAGTAGGCTTTAGTACCATCGTTGCTATCGGCGGCGATGCTTCTAAACGTAAAGTATCAGGCGCTGGTGCAATGTTTGGTGGCGTTATTTATACTATCCTATTAGCATTAATCAATTTCGCCTTACAAGCAGAATATCCTAATATTAAAAATGTTGAAATCCCAACATTAACATTAGCTAATGAAATTAGCCCTTGGATTGGACTTGTACTAACTATTATTATGTTAGCAGTAATGTACAATACTATCTTAGGTCTATGCTATTCATTCGCTGCTCGTTTTACAGAACCTTACAGTAAAAAATATCATATCTTTATTATCATAATGATGATTGCTGCGTTTATCCTAAGTTTCGTTGGATTCGCAGACCTAATTAATTTCTTATATAACATTATGGGTGTCGTTGGTCTATTCATCGTTGTAGCCGTATTAATTAAATACTACCTACGTAAGAAAGACGATGAAGATCACATTGCTTAAACCCAGACTTTACAATTTAGATTGAATGTTTTACCCTTAAAAGCAATTCGTGAACTTGATACGGATTGCTTTTTCTTTTTTTGAAAAGGCAGAACCAAATAACCAATCTTCAGTTGAAAGGACTGCAGGGGATGACGAACCAACGTAAATGGCTAACCATTACAAGTATAGTGGTGTTAATTGTGGGAGGATTGTTAGCGTGGAATTTATATTCACATTATCAACACACCCAAAAACAGAAAATTGCCCGGGAAAAGATAAAAGTCGATAATCCGAACGTCAAACTTTTTCAAAATATAACTTATAATACACATATACCAGGCAGTCAATTAGATATCATGACGCCTACTGACGTGGATAAAGATAGTAAATTGCCCGTTATCTTTTGGATGCATGGTGGTGGTTATGTAGCAGGAGATAAACAGTATAAGAATCCATTACTTTCACAAATTGTAGAACAAGGCTATGTAGTCGTTAACGTTAACTACGCTTTAGCGCCAAATTTTAAATATCCTACACCTTTAATACAAATGAATGAAGCGGTACAATTTATTAAAAATAATAAAGAACATTTCCCGATAGACTTGGACCAAGTTGTAATAGGTGGAGATTCGGCTGGCGCGCAATTGACAAGTCAATTTGTCGCAATGCAAACTAACCCACAGTTACGACAAGAAATGAATTTCAAACAACAATTTACACCAAACCAATTGAAAGGTGCTATCTTTTTTGGAGGATTTTATGACATGAAGACAGTTAGAGCGACGGAATTTCCTAGAATTCAAATGTTTATGCGCAGTTATACCGGGAAAAGCCGTTGGGAAACTGACTTTAAAAACATTTCTCAAATGTCTACCATTAATCAAGTCACTAAAGATTATCCAGCAACCTACTTATCAGTAGGCGATGCCGATCCATTCTATAGTCAAAATATTGAGTTTTATCATAAACTGAAAGAAGAAAATGTGCCTGTTAGCACATTATTTTATGATGGTTCACATCATCTACATCATCAGTATCAATTTCATCTTGATAAACCAGAATCTAAAGAAAATATGAAACGGGTTCTTGAATTTTTAAGTCGTAATACGTCATCTTCTGGTGTTGAACAACAACAACAAGCACCACTAGACGGTTCGACAAATTCAGATAGCCATTTCTCATTATCACCCTATTAAAAATAACAATAAAAACGTCCTGAGAATTGAAGTCAATTCTTATCAGGACGTTTTTATTGTAGCGGATGAATTAAATGAGTAACTAAAATTAATAAATATGACTATGATTAGCGTATAATATATACTGTAATTATTCAGATAAGTAGCTTTGCCATGACGTATTTATTGTAGTATTTGCCATCGATGTATAATTTGTCTTTAAGTTCGCCTTCAATATTAAAACCAGCACCTTTAAAAAGTTCAACAGCACGATCATTTTCAGGAACAATTGAAGCTTCAAGACGTTTAATGTCGTGATTAATTGCCCAAGCCTCTACAGCATTGATAAGCGCTAAACCGACACCATGTTTTTGATATAATTGACTGACGCCAAGTGTAATCACGGCTTCGTGTTTGGTACGCTCTAACTCTTCAGTGGTAACTAATGCAGAGCCTACTAATTGGTCATCTTGTTCGGCAACATATATCGTATTACGTGGAGAGGTAATAATGCGTTCTAGATAGTCGCTAACACTTGAAACACTTGGTGTGAATTCGCCAGGATTATATAGTGTATAGTCCGATTCATCATAGATTTTGCTAAGAAGTTTCATAAAGTCTTCAACGTCTTTGATACTGATTTCGCGAATGATATGAGCCATTTGGCTTCCTCCCAATATAATGCATTTAAAGAGGATAGACCTTAAAATCTTTGTAATTAAATAGATTTAGGTCTTCCTCTTATCTCAAAGATTATTATACCAATATTTTTTGTATATACATATAATAAAAAAATTTTGAAAATAAAAGGAGTATTTCTAAATATGAAACCGAATGTATTATTAGCTGGCGGTAGTGGTTATATTGGTAAATATATTAGTAATGCAATAGAAAATGATGTTAACTTATATGCATTGTCAAAGTACCCGAATACGAAAAAAGAACATAACGACCGCATACAGTGGTTGCAACGAGATATTTATAACTATGAAGATGTCGTAGCAGCTATGGAAGGGATGGACATCGCCGTTTATTATTTAGATCCGAATAAAAACTCTGCTAAATTAACTCAAGCAACGGCACGTGACTTAAATTTAATTGCCGCAGATAATTTTGCGCGAGCGGCAGCTAAACAAGGAGTTCATAAAATAGTGTATGTGAGCGGTAGTCGTTTCGACAGTGAAACGGTCCAACGTCTGGAAAGTTATGGCGTGCCAGTAGAAACAACAAATACCCAAATTAAACGACCTCATATTAACGTAGAATTGCAAGTATCTAAGTATGATGATGTACGTACAGCGTTACGAATTATCTTGCCTAGAAAGTGGACATTAACGCACATAGTTGATTATTTCTTTACATGGCTTAATGAGACACGTGGAACGTTGGTACATACGTATAAAAAAGATGATAATTATATTATTTATTCACGTAATAAGGCTAAGCCATTGTTAATTTTAAAGAAGATGGAAAACGATAGTGGACTAGTTACATTACATCTTGTAGGCGGTTCAATGGTTAAACCTAATTTTAAAAAGCAAGGGAAGTTAGAATTTCGCCAAATTAAAAGCACGCGTCTCGTCATGGTTCATTTATACGATTACATTCCTAGATTATTCTGGCCAGTGTATTATTTTATTCAAGCGCCAATACAAGGTTTAATCATGAGAGGATTTGAAATTGATTGTCGTATTAAACATTTCAATGGACGCGTCCAATCTGGAGAAAAAATGAAATATACAAAATGATAAGGTGATAAAATCATGCAAGTATTATTAGTAGAAGATGATCAAACATTATTCCAAGAATTGAAGAAAGAATTAGAACATTGGGACTTCTTTGTAACAGGTATTAACGATTTCAGTGCAGTAATGGAAACATATGAAGAAGCTAAGCCAGAAATCGTCATTATGGACGTGCAATTACCTAAATATGACGGTTTTTACTGGTGCCGTAAAATTAGACAAGTATCTAACGTACCTATCTTATTTTTATCTTCTCGAGATAATCCAATGGATCAAGTAATGAGTATGGAACTTGGCGCTGACGATTATATGCAAAAACCTTTCCATACCAATGTACTAATTGCGAAATTACAAGCCATTTATCGACGTGTATATGAATTTGGTGCGGAAGAAAAGCGTACATTGAATTGGCAAGATACAATAGTTGATTTATCTAAAGATAGTATTCAAAAAGGCGAGACGGTCATTTATTTGTCTAAAACAGAAATGATTATTTTAGAAATGCTTATTCAAAAACAAAATCAAATTGTTACGCGCGATACCTTAATTACAGCATTATGGGATGACGAAGCATTTGTCAGTGATAATACGCTAACTGTGAATGTTAACCGTTTAAGAAAGAAATTAGCTGACATCGAAATGGATACGCAAATTGAAACTAAAGTAGGCAAAGGTTACATGGCACATGAGTAATATTAAGTGGTTTTGGTTGTTTCTAAAAACACGAAGTAATTGGATATTTTGGATAGTATTTTTACATCTCATTTTATTAGGTATTGCTTATATTGATTACGATATTGCGATTCGCAGTGTAGCTTATATTGTATTGTTAAATCTTGGTTTAACGTGTATATTTCTTGTTTTTACTTTTCTAAAAGAAGTAAAAATATATCAACATTTGCACAATAATAAAGAAATTGAAGAAATTAAGCATAAAGAATTAGCAGAAAATCCATTTCAACAAGAAATGGTCGATTATTTGTATCGCAAATTAACGAATCAAAAAGAAAAAGTAGTGGAACAACAGCTTCACATACAAAATACAGAACAGTCATTAACTGAATTTGTGCATGATATTAAAACACCTGTTACAGCAATGAAGCTATTGATTGACCAAGAAGAAGATGTGGAACATAAAAAAGCATTATTGTACGAATGGGCGCGCATTAATGAATTATTAGATAAGCAACTTTATTTAACTCGATTAGAATCAAAAAATAAAGATATGTACTTTGAATTAGTTCCTTTAAAGCGATTAGTAATTGATGAAATTCAATTAACACGCCATATTAGTCAAGCTAAGGGAATTGGCTATGATTTGAATTTTGATATTACGCCTGAAGTCTATACAGACGTGAAATGGTGTCGCATGATGATACGTCAAATTTTATCAAATTCATTGAAATATTCTCAAAATCAAGACATTGTCATTCGTTCTTTTAATCGCGAAGGATATGTAGCACTGGAAATTAAAGATTTCGGTAGAGGAATTAGTCATAAAGACTTACCACGTATATTTGAACGCGGATTTACTTCTACAGCGAATCGTAATGAAACCACATCGTCTGGTATAGGTTTGTACTTAGTTGATAGCGTGAAACAACAGTTAGGAATTGATGTGGAAGTAACATCTACCGTCGGCGAAGGAACTACTTTTGTGTTAACTTTTCCTAAGCAAAATGAAATCACAGAACGTATGGGTCAAGTGACAACACTGTCATATTAAATGCGTGATTTGTTATTTCATCTTCATTTCTATTATTACTTTAGAGGCTATAATAAAACTGACTAAACTAGTACGAAATACATTAACAATGTTGAATATAGAGAAGAATGAGGTGAATCATCCAGTTGACAATATTAGAGGCGAAACAAGTAACAAAGACATATGGCACGAAACAAACGGCGCAAGAAGTACTAAAAGGCATTGATTTAGTCATTGAGGAAGGCGAGTTCGTGTCTATTATGGGACCGTCTGGTTCAGGTAAAACGACTTTATTAAATGTATTAAGTTCGATTGACTATTTGACTCACGGCTCGGTTATATTAGGAGACCAACAATTAGAAAAATTATCGAATAAAGCATTATCTGAAATTAGAAAGAAAGATATAGGATTTATCTTTCAAGAGTATAACTTATTGCATACCTTAACAGTTAAAGAGAATATTATGTTGCCGTTGTCGGTTCAGAAACTGAGTAAGCAAGAAATGAATGAACGATATGAACGCATTACAAAAAGGCTTAACATTTTTGATATTAGTAATAAATATCCTTCAGAAATATCTGGTGGACAGCGTCAACGTACGTCAGCGGCGCGTGCATTTATCACACATCCAAAGATTATCTTTGCTGATGAGCCAACTGGAGCATTAGATTCCAAAAATACGCGAGATTTGTTGCAACGTTTCCAAATGATCAACGAATTATATAATGCAACGATTGTCATGGTGACACATGATCCTTTAGCGGCAAGTTTCTCTAATCGTGTCGTTATGTTGAAAGATGGGCAAGTGTTCACGCAATTGTATCAAGGTGAAGATGATAGTCAAACCTTCCATAAAGAGATTTTACGTGCTCAAAGTATTTTAGGTGGCATGGTCTATGAGTTTTAGTCATATTATATGGAAGAATTTTAAGCAAAACGTAACGCATTATGCCATTTATCTCTTCTCACTCATTCTTAGTATTGTGTTGTTTTTCAGTTTTATTACTATTAAGTATGTTCATAATTTACATATACATCAATCACTATCAATGGTACGAGAAGGCTCTCAGATTGGGAGTTATTTTCTATTTATTATTATTATCGTTTTTATTATCTATACCAACATGTTGTTTATAAAGCGACGAAGTTATGAATTTGGGCTTTTACAGACAATCGGTTTAGATAAAAAGCGTATCATTTACATGTTAATGCTAGAACAAATATTTATCTTTTTACTTACTGCTATTTTAGGTATTGGGATAGGTATTTTAGGATCTAAGATTTTATTAATGATTGTATTGAAAATTTTAGGCATACATACTTCAGTATCCATTGTCTTTAGTTTTCAAGCCATTGGCCAAACGTTATTAATTTTAGTGATGGCTTACCTTTTAATTATCATACAAGCTTGGATATATTTAACTAAGCATTCCATTCAGAGTTTAATGAAAGCGTACGAAAATAAAGATGAAAACCAAGTGACGCTCACTATTAGTGAAATTATTTTAGGAATATTGGGAATCGTTTTAATTCTCGCAGGTTATTATTTATCAACGCGCTTCTTTGATTTAATAGATAATATTTTTATACCTTTCATTATTCTATTTCTTACAGTTATCGGTGCTTATTTCTTCTTCAGAAGTACCGTTTCGCTCATATTAAAGATGATTAAGCGTTTTAAAGGTGGAAATGTCAGTGTGAATGATGTTATTTTTCCATCGTCACTAATGTTTCGTATTCGAAAGAATGCATTCTCACTAACAGTTTTGGCAGTTATTTCTGCAATTACAGTCTCTGTACTGTGCTTTGTGGCGCTTAGTCGAAGTTCTTTAAACAATGAAGTGCTTTTAGAGTCACCTCATGAAGTGACATTGAAAAATGCGAATATAGCAAATGAACTTGGAATTGAATTAGAGCGCCATCACATCAATTATAATTATGACTTTAAAGAAGTAGTTTATTCTCAATTATATAAAGACCATTTGTTTGATGTGAGCCCAGGTAAACCCTATGCCGTAACGGTTACTAGTGACAAATATTTTTCTAATATTTCTTTAGAAAAAGGGCAAGCCACGCTACTCATACCTAAAGGGGTAGCACACGGGTTGATGCAACATAGAGCTCATGGAACAGCAGTAATAGGTACTAAGAAACACAACGTTAAAATTAAACTGAATAATGTAGTAAAGAAAATCTACTTTGAAGAAGATGTGGATTTGGGTGGACCTACATTAGTTCTAAATCATGATGAATATGATTATCTTAAAGCACATTCAAAAAGTAAGAATGTGGTGTCGCAATATGGGTTTGATTTAAAACATAACAAGGATCTTCCTAAATTAGAACGAATAGTGAGTAATTTGAATAAGGATGTTCAAACAAGAAGCCAAGTCGTAAGTGAAATATCTAGTTTAACTGGTATTTTATTATTCGTTTCATCATTCTTAGGTGTCGCTTTCTTAATTGCGACAGGATGTATTATTTATATTAAGCAAATTGATGAAACTGAAGATGATCTAGAAAATTATTCAGTGCTACGTAAATTAGGCTTTACCCAAAAAGATATGGCGCAAGGCTTAAAATTAAAAGTGGCGTTTAACTTCGGTTTACCATTAATTATTGCATTGTTACATGCCTATTTTGCTGCTTTAGTATTTATGAAATTGATTGGATTCGGTAATCAAAAACCTATATTTGTAGTTATGGTAATTTATACAATCATTTATAGTATTTTCGCAATTATTGCTTATAACCATTCTAAGCGAACAATTAATCACTCAATTTAGAAAAATTGAGCTAATATTTTCTGTTTGTAAAGAATTTGTAAATGTAATTGTGGATATGTAAATTTTGTGATATTTTCAAGTAGGGACAAATTCAGTATTAGAGTCTTACATTTAAAAAAAGTAAAACATTATATTTACATAAAATTTACAAATTTTCAGAAATGGACATTTGAAAGTTCTTATCGTAAATGTATTCTGTATATTAAATTGTCTTACAACGAATAAAAATTAACGATGTGGTTGGCAACAATCGCTAAATTGGAGGCTTTATAATGTTTACTAAGAAAAAGGATAAGTTCATGGTTCAATTAGAAGAAATGGTATTTAACTTGGATCGTGCAGCAGTTGAATTCGGGAAAATGGATTTCAATACGCATTTAGATTTAAAAGCTTATTCTGACAATATCAAAACATACGAGTCACATGGTGACGAACTTATGCATCAAGTTATTACAGATTTAAACCAAACATTTATTACACCAATCGAACGTGAAGATATCTTATCTTTATGTAACGCTATCGATGATGTACTTGACGCTATGGAAGTAACAGCTGGCATGTTTGAAATGTATTCAATTGAATACACTGATGAATATATGGCTGAATTTGTAGAAAACATCCAAAAAGCAGTAGCGGAAATGAAATTAGCTGTTGGATTATTAGTTGATAAAAAATTATCTCACATGCGTATTCATTCTATTAATATTAAAGAATTTGAAACAAACTGTGACGGTATCTTAAGACAATCAATTAAACACATTTTCAATAGTGAAACAGATCCAATCACATTAATTAAAATAAAAGATATTTATGAAAGCATGGAAAAAATAGCAGATAAATGTCAAGTTGTAGCAAATAACTTTGAAACGATTATTATGAAAAATAGCTAAGGGAGTTTTAATTTATGGATTATGTACTAATTATCACTATAGCTATCGTTGTATTTTCTTTAATCTTTGACTTTATCAATGGTTTCCATGATACAGCCAATGCGATTGCTACAGCAGTATCTACACGTGCATTAACGCCAAGAACTGCAATTTTATTAGCAGCGATTATGAACTTCGTCGGTGCCTTAACTTTCACTGGCGTAGCTGGTACCATTACTAAAGATATTGTAGATCCATTCAAATTGCACCATGGTTTAGTTGTAGTATTAGCAGCAATTTTGGCAGCAATTGTATGGAACTTAGTGACTTGGCTTTATGGTATTCCTAGTTCTTCATCACATGCATTAATCGGTTCAATAGCAGGTGCTGCTATCGCCGCTGAAGGATTTGGAGCACTTCACTATCAAGGTTTCACTAAAATTATTATCGTATTAATTGTTTCACCAATTATCGCGTTCTGTGTTGGTTTTATTATGTATACTTTAGTAAAAATCATTTTCAAGAATGCGAATTTAACGAGAGCAAATCGTAATTTCCGTTTCTTCCAAGTATTTACTGCGGCATTACAATCATTCTCTCACGGTACGAATGATGCGCAAAAATCAATGGGTATTATTACATTAGCCTTGATCGTAGCAAATATACAAGATGGTTCGAATGTTGAACCTGAACTTTGGGTTAAAATAGCCTGTGCGACTGCCATGGGTCTTGGTACTGCCATTGGTGGTTGGAAGATTATTAAAACAGTTGGTGGAAACATCATGAAAATCCGTCCAGCTAATGGTGCAGCTGCTGACTTATCATCAGCATTAACAATTTTTGTAGCTTCATCATTACACTTCCCATTATCAACAACACACGTTGTATCTTCATCAATCCTTGGTGTAGGGGCTTCTAACCGTGCAAAAGGTGTAAAATGGAGTACAGCACAACGTATGATCATTACTTGGATTATCACATTACCAATTTCTGCGCTATTAGCAGCAGTTATATTCTGGATAATGAGTATCTTCTTATAAAAATCGATTCAAAATAGCTACATACAATATATAATTAAAAATCCTAGTATACTAAGTCATCTCAACAGATGAGAGTATACTAGGATTTTTTGTTTGGCTATAAATATAGAAAATGTATTTTTTGAAAGAAAAACTATAGTATTAAAGTATTTAAATCAGTGGTTCCAAAATGGATAACGAAGTGTGGGGCCCCAGCAAAGAGACTTTCGCATAGAAAGTCTACAAACAAAGCAAGCTGGGGATAATGAGGGAGCAGGTTATCAATGTACGTAAGTGTTCAAACACTTACGTAAGTAGTTCTAAGATAGATTACGAAGTGTAGTTGTGAAGACTCCTAGGGGAGCAGTGCTAGTCGAAGACTACAGGCTGAGACAGCACCCCTGGAAAGCGACACAACTTAAACGAGTAAACATCTATCTAAGAACTACTTTATAAGACTACAGGTTTAAGCCTTTCCCGCAAGAAAGCGTCGCAACAAAATGAGTAACATTCATCTAAGAACATCTTTACAAGATCACGACTCTACCTAGCCTCTACTAGTAAATAAAGAAAGACTTAAATATAAACTTAGCCCCTTCATAACATTTGGTTATGAAGGGGCTTTTTAAAACAAAATTAATGAATATAATTATAACTTGAAACTGATGATGCAGGAATAATACGTGTATTTGTATTATAAGGTCCATTTAAATAGTTCATCTCAGAAACTAGAATACTTCCATCTGCATTCACACGTTCTACATATGCCACATGTCCGTAGAAGCCATCAGTAGATTGCATAATTGAACCAACTGTAGCCACGTGGTTAACTAAATAACCATCTTGTGCAGCATTACCTGCCCAGAATTTTGCATCAGACCAATATGTACTAATAGGTAAGCCAGCTTGTGCACGACGATTAAACACATACCATGTACATTGTCCACTTGTATATAAATTTTGATGACTATATGTAGGAGAAGTATAACCATTTCCGCCATTACTTGTAGCAGCCTTAGGAGTAGCTGTAGAAGTAGTAGCATTACCACTAGGAATTTTTAGTTGTTGGTTTGGCATAATTAAATATCCAGATAAATTATTAGCTTTCATAAGGGCATTTACAGAAACGCCATATTTTTTAGCAATACTAGAAAGAGAATCGCCTGATTTCACTGTATAAACTGATGATGACGTAGAAGTAGTATTTGAACTTGAATTTGAAGCGCTTGAACTATTTGTAGCACTTGAACCACCAATTGTAAGTACTTGACCAGGGAAAATAATATTATTAGAAAGATTATTATTTTGTTTGATACTATCTACTGATGTATTGTATTTTTTAGCGATACTCCATAAAGATTCGCCAGCTTGGACAGTGTGTTGTGTCGACGCTTCAGCGTTATGATGAGAAAATAATGCGACGGCCCCAGATGCAACTGAAACTGCGAATGCTAACTTTTTCAAACTTGATATCCTCCTTGAGTCCTGATAGTTTATTAAAAATATAATTAGTTTACTTAATACTCATAAATTCATTCATATATCACGTAAATATGTTATCAAAAATTTGAACTAGTTTGGGCGTTGTTATTATCTTGTAATATTATTAACATTTGACTTGTTTTTTGTAAAAATGGCTCATCCATTGACACGCTTAAGTTTAAAGCCTATGTAATAATATATATTTTTTATAAAAGAAGAAAATTGTAACATTTCTTATTCATGTAACTTCCAAATTTTACAATTAAATAGATGAAAATATGTATATTAGTGTTAAAACATAGCTGATTTGAGGAAGAGAGATATATAAGAAAATGGATTGAAACTTTTAAAATTTAATTATCATAAGTTACAATCAAAATAATAGAGTAAATAAAATTGATTGGAGAGAGGTTAGATATATGGCGCATTCTTCAAATGCTTCTCAGCAAAACACTTCTGAAAATAAACAAAAACAAAAAGCACACGATAATCAACACTCTCATGCTTATTCCAAAGTTTGGCTCTTTTTCACATACTATTGGATTATTTTTGGAATAGGTTGCTATTTTGGACAATATTTACCAATGGAATGGAGAAAACCATTATCGATCGCTTTATTTGTGATTATTTTAGCCACATTATTTATTAAACGTGCACGTAAATATGGGTTAATTATTTCTCATATTTATGCTATTATCGTCGGCTTATTATCCTACGCCACTTTTACAGCATACATGCAGAATTTAGGTGCAGAAGTATTTTATAAAAATATTTTACTAGCAATAGGTGCATTCATTGTATTTGGTATTTTAGGTTACTTCATTATTAATGATGCTTCTAGTTTAGGAAAGTATTTATTTGTAGCCCTTATTGCACTTGTTATTGGTGGATTAATTGGAATATTTGTACATAATCCAATTTACCACACTGTCATTACAATTATTGGTTTAATTCTATTCTTGCTATATACCTTATATGACTTTAATAGAATGAAAAGGGGTAATTTTACTCCTCGAGAGATGGGTTTCAACCTCTTTATTAACTTATTAAATATTATTAAAGATGTGTTAAGGTTAGCAAATCGCTTTAAAAACTAAAATTTAAAAGATATAATATTTTATTATATGTCAAAGATGTTGACGGATTGTTTTCAATCATTTCAATTTTGTAGAGTAATCATTTTATGATGACAAGTTACTTTATATATTTGTAAGAATTGAGGGCAATTAACGTGACATCTTTTTTTAACTTTTTTGAATTTCAATTTAATAAGAAATTAAAATTAATTTATATATAAGTGTACTTTTGATTTAGTATTAATGTTGTGGTAGATTTACATTTAAACACTAAATTGATGTTATTAAGGACGTAAATTAATCAAAAGAGTAAAGCTATCAAGAAAAGAAAGAGGTGAAGATATGTCCAGTGCTTATTTCCACTTATTAACGAAACATGAATATAACATGACACGTTGCCAAGATGGGAGTATTCTTCTTTTTCCAATAGAAGGTCAATTAAAAGTAAAACATTTTACTAAGTTGATTACTGTAGAAAATGAGATTTATATCATTAACAACTCAGATATCTTTTCTATTAGAGAAAATACTAAAACACTGATGCTATATATATCGAGCGATTGGTTTAGAGAACAAGGGTATAAATTCTTCGACTATAAGTATTCCACGAATTTAGTAAAATCGATGAATGCCATAAAACGTTCTTTATTACAAATAGCAGATAATTATTTAAAAAATGCGACGACGTCAGAGGACACTCAACCTATTGTAGATATCGTTAATATTATTGGTAAACAAGGAAGTATTGAAAAAAACATTGCGAATAATCAATATAATTTCTCATACTATGGCGAATTAAGTGAAGTATTGGAATATATCAACAACAATATAACTGAAAAGTTAACCTTAAAAGATATATCCTCTAAATTATTTACATCTAAATCTAATCTGTCAGCGCAGTTTAATCAATTATTAAATATAGGCTTTAAAACATATGTCGACACTCTTAAAATAGCTAACTCTTTTGAATTATTATTAACAACTAATGACACTATTAGTTTAATTAGTGAAAAAGTCGGTTTTAGTAACGCTTCTAGCTACTCTAAAACATTTAAAAGTTATATTGGTGTTACACCAAATGAATATCGTTCGTGTAGTAAATATGAAAAATCAATTATCATGGATTATGAACATCAAATTGATGATAGTCTAAAAAATATAGAAAATATTATTAGATTAAAACAACAATATTATGATCAAAAAATTGAACATAAAATATATGTAGATTCTAAAATTGATACAAAAGTAAATCCTTATTATTTAGTAGTTCAAGTTAATAATATTGAAGAATTGAAATTGTTATTTTTAGAAGATTTTGCTAAACCTCTTTTTCATAATGACTCTACATTAATGTTTTATCTAAGAATTAACATGCGAGATATTAAAGAAAAACTTACAGTCAATGAACGCCAGCAACTTTTTGAATATATTATAAAAAATAATCTAAATGTCACTTTTAAATTAGAGGATTTAAACTTAGTTGATTTCCTAGAATCTAATTACGAAGATGTAATGACTCACTTTACAGCGCAAAATGTAGATATAAATAATACGCAACAACTTGGGTTAGTATTTGACTTAGAAGATATTGATTTAAAAGCGATTTACCGCGTGATTTTAAAAATCCAACATAAAACAAATCGATTTACCTTTGAATTAGAAATCAGTAAATTGCTTAATGATCCCGTTCTCTTTAAAACATTAGAATCACAAATAAAAAGAATCAATTTTGAGTTTTTATATATTGATAATGCAAAATTAAAAATGCCTTACTTAATTGAACAACATGATCGATTATTGGTTAAGAACATTTTACGCTATCAGAATATACGAGAAATTTTAAAACAAATTGATTTAGAAGAACAAAAAATTATATTTTTAAATTTTGAAAATCATAATTTTATCGATAATATGAATAATGATCTCAATAATAGTGCGCCTCTTTTAATGGAAACCATTATTAAAACTGCATGCTATTTCAATGGAATCGGTTTTAATTTCAAACAACATCCACGCTTATTTAATGCACTTCATTTATTTGATGAGAATGGCTTTAAATCTATACTGGGCACAATGATTGATCAGATTATCATGATGACTAACCAGCCTAAATATGTTAAAGATAATTATATTATTACTGAGGAAAAGGATTACTATACTGTTTTTGTATATGATTGGCGTGTATCTGAAAGTGAATCCATCGATATGAACTATGATCGAGCGGACGTTTATATAGATTTCAAAGAAGATCAAGTAAAAAGAACGTATTTAGTTAAAATACAAAAAATTGATAATTACCATGGAAATATTAATAATGTGATATCAAAAGATATTAGAGATAAATATGATTGGTCGAATACATTCCTAAAACGAATGGATCAACTCATGCATCCTTCATATAAAATTAGAGAGCATAACTTTAAAAATGAACCATTAAAAATAAAACTAAATTATAATTCCTTATATGTTATTAAAGTTTTTAAAAACAAAAAGATTAAATAATAAAATATGTTGTACAACAATATTTAAGTTTGTTAGTAAATTTAACAAAAATTTCAAAACAAATGAAAAGGACAGGCCTCCAAATTTAAAGGATAATATAA
Organism: Staphylococcus petrasii; assembly: GCF_002902565.1. Taxonomy (GTDB): domain Bacteria; phylum Bacillota; class Bacilli; order Staphylococcales; family Staphylococcaceae; genus Staphylococcus; species Staphylococcus petrasii. Next base: position 33,613 of record NZ_PPRC01000022.1, read on the forward strand.
GATGAGTTGTCCGCTTATATTTGGAGGTGCAAGAAGCATTGAATAATGACAAACTGAATAAATTGCTAGAATTCTATAAACAATATAAAGCATTGTCAGAATATATAGATAAACAATATAAGTTGACATTAAATGATTTAGCTTTATTAAAACTAGCTCATGAACATATCGCAGAAGATCAAATGTTAATGCAATCATTCTTAAAAATTGCAATTGACGAGTTAGATTTGAGTAGAACTAAATTATTAGTTTCAATTCGCAGACTTATAGAAAAAGAAAGATTAAGTAAGGTACGTTCTACAGAAGATGAGCGTAAAATTTTTATCTACATGGATAAAAAGAATATTGAAAAATTTAATGCTTTATTTGAAGATGTTGAAGAATTTTTAGATATTTAATCTAAGAGATGGGAAATACTGACGGTCATGGCGCTTTGTCAGTATTTTTTATTTTCAAAAAAAGTAACGAAACAGTTAATTACGACATGATACGCCTACTTTAGACAACACTAAAGTAATACTATATAATAAGGATTATTGAGTATGAAAGTGAGATGACATTATGGGACGTAAATGGAACAATATTAAAGAGAAAAAAGCCCAAAAAGATAAAAATACAAGTAGAATATATGCTAAATTCGGTAAAGAAATCTATGTAGCTGCAAAATCAGGTGAGCCTGATCCAGAATCTAACCAAGCACTACGTTTAGTACTTGAAAGAGCTAAAACTTACTCTGTACCAAACCATATTATCGATAGAGCAATTGATAAAGCAAAAGGTGCTGGCGACGAGAACTACGATCACTTACGTTACGAAGGTTTCGGTCCAAGTGGCTCAATGTTAATCGTTGACGCATTAACAAATAACGTAAACCGTACTGCATCAGACGTAAGAGCAGCATTCGGTAAAAACGGCGGAAACATGGGTGTATCTGGCTCAGTAGCTTACATGTTCGACCATACTGCTACATTTGGTATTGAAGGCAAATCAGCAGACGACGTTCTTGAAGCGTTAATGGAACAAGACGTAGACGTAAGAGACGTTGTAGAAGACGGCGACTTAACAATCGTATACGCTGAACCAGATCAATTTGCACAAGTACAAGACGCTTTACGTCAAACAGGCGTTGAAGACTTCAAGATTGCAGAATTTGAAATGTTACCACAAACAGATATTGAATTATCTGAAGAAGACCAAGCTACATTTGAAAAATTAATCGACGCACTTGAAGATTTAGAAGACGTGCAAAACGTATTCCATAACGTGGACTTAAAATAATGGATGCAAACGCAGAATATTGGATAAAGCATCTTAACCTTACGCCACACCCAGAAGGTGGCTATTATAAAGAAACCATGCGAGAACATATGAGTAACTCAGAAAGAGCACCATTCAGTAGCATCTATTTCCTACTGAACACAGGCGATATCTCACACTTCCATCGCATCGATGCCGATGAAGTATGGTATTATCACGCAGGCGCACCATTAACGATTCATATGGTTACACCAGACGGTGATTATCAAACTGCACAATTAGGGCCTTTTTTGGAAAAGGGGAATGTATTGCAACACCTCGTGCCAAAAGGTACCATCTTCGCCTCAAGCCTAACCCACACAGAAGGTTATAGCTTAGTAGGGTGTATGTGCCAGCCAGCATTTGAATTTAACCACTTCGAGTTATTCACGCAAGACGAGTTACATCATATGTACCCCGAACATAAAGAAATTATCCAACGCTACGCTTTACCACACAAATAAGCTACACCGAGCACCCACCACTCACCCCCAAAAGGGCGCGAGTGAGTGGCGCGTGTCTCCGTGTAGCTTTCTTACATTAACAAGCCTATCAATCCGCACTACCCAATAATTCATTCGCCAATTCCACAACATATTCTAACTCCGCCCATTGCTCTTCTTCAGTAAGGCGGTTACCTTCTTCAGTAGAGGCGAATCCACATTGCGGACTAATACAAATATGGTCTAAATCCACATACTGTTGTGCCTCTTTGACACGTTGCTTAATTAATTCCTTATCTTCAAGTTCCGACGTTTTCGATGTAATTAAACCAAGTACGGCATACGCCTCTTTATTAAAATAACGTAAAGGTTCGAAATCGCCCGAACGATCATCATCATATTCTAAGAAGAAACCATGCAAGTGTTCTTTAAACAAATACGGCGCAATGGCTTCGTAACCACCTGAAATCGCCCACGTAGATTGGTAATTACCACGACAAATATGTGTCGTTAAAACTAAATCATCTGGTAAACCGTCTACTGCCTCATTAATTACCTTATACGCTAGTTCTCTAGCTTGTACTTTTTCTTCATCTGTACGTTGACGTCCACGTACTTTTTGAGTGCCTTCAGTTAATCCTGCCCAATACACATCATCGATTTGGATGTAACGTGCACCTAAATCATAAAATTTTTGTAAAGATTGGTGATATACTTTAGCGATATCATGCGCAAAGTCTTCAATATTAGGATAAACCTCTTCATTTAATATATTAGGATGGAATAATTGGTTAGGACTAGGAATGGATACCTTTGCTGTAGCGCGTCCATCTACTTTGTCATATAAAAATTTAAAATGCTCAAAGTGGGGATGTTGAGGGTTATAGCTCACTTTATCAACGACTCTAACATTATGAGGACGTGTTTCTACACCTTCAAATTCTAAACCGTGTTCAGGTGTATAACCTTCTACGCCGTTAATATTTTCTAAGAAATCAAAGTGCCACCAACTACGACGGAATTCGCCATCAGTTATACTATGTAAGCCAATTTCAATTTGTTTTTCAATAATACGTTCAATTTCTTCATTTTCAATTTGTGTTAATTCTTCTTGAGAAATTTCATTATTGTTAAATTTAGCGCGTGCCTCTTTTAAACGTTGAGGACGTAAAAGACTTCCTACGTGATCAGCTCGAAATGGTCTAATTGACATATACAAAACTCCTTTACACTCTATTTAGAATTTTCTAACAATTTAAAATAAAGTTATCAAATACGAGTATTTTTGTCAATTTTCCCTAAAAGATTAATAGATGTAGTAAAATAAATATGAAAAATTAATGACTATATGTGCGAATTGCAATTACATACGACTTAAGATGACATCACTAGGTCAGTTTAATATAATAATGACAAGGAGTTGGTGGCTTTATGAAAATAAAATACATAGATAAACGTCACTGGCGTCGCCTTATTGAACGTGATTACATAGAGGTTAAGGTAAATAATAATAGATTTAAGGGTATTATTGGCTTTGTCACGATGAGGAAGGTTCGTGAACCTTTAGAGGTGACGGTAGTAGGCCAGGATATAGTTGTAGCTAAAGACAACTATCAATGGTTACAAATCTTGCCGGAGAAGAAACGCTATAGTATTACTGCAATGTTTGATGATAAAGGTCAACCATTGGAATACTATTTTGATATTAATATTAAAAATATTACGCAAAAAGGGAATGCGAGAACATTAGACTTATTTCTAGATGTTTTAGTCTTACCCTCCACAGGCGAATATGAACTCGTAGATGAAGATGATTTAGCATTGGCTTTGAAAAATGGACAGATTACTAGAAAACAATATCATGAAGCCTATATGATTGCGCATCAATTGATGATTGAAATCAGTGAGAACTTTTCAGAAGTTAATCAGCGTATTATGTATTGTTACAACAAGATGGTGGGCAAACTGAATAAGCCAAACAAACCAAACAAACCACATAAACCAAGTAAAACAAACCATCATAAAACGTATAAGCATCATATGAAACAAAGCAAATCTCATCCTAAATAGCGCACGCACATCGCGCATAGCACATGTCGCACGTCGCACAGCACGTTACACATCACATGTGGCATATCCGTGCATAGCACACGCGCTTCATACGTCGCATTTCGCAATTGGCACGGAACAACATCGCACGTAGCGCATTGCCCATCATACGCATCGCGCATCCGAACACCATATATCGCGCGTCTATGTGTTCCATGTGTATTCCATGCAACATCTTAAGTGTCGTTTACAGCATTAGTTTAATTAGTATAAATGACCTTCACTATCAATTATCTTAACAGTCATAGCCATATTCGTGGATAAACAGAAGTAGGGGGAAGCTATGAAAATAGAGGATTACCGTTTATTAATTACATTAGATGAAACAAGAACGTTGCGCAAAGCTGCTGAAATTTTATATATTTCACAACCTGCAGTAACACAACGTTTAAAAGCCATTGAGCATTCATTTGGTGTAGATATATTTATTCGTACAAAGAAGCAACTTATCACAACCACAGAAGGTGCAATGATTATTGAGCACGCACGTGATATGTTAAAACGTGAGCGATTATTTTTTGATAAGATGCAAGCACATATCGGAGAAGTCAATGGAACAATATCAATTGGCTGTTCATCATTAATAGGACAAACGTTGTTACCAGAAGTGCTTAGCTTATACAACTCACAATTTCCAAATGTAGAAATCCAAGTTCAAGTAGGATCAACTGAACAGATTAAAGCGAATCATAGAGATTATCACGTCATGATTACACGTGGGAATAAAGTAATGAATTTAACGAATAGCCATCTCTTTGATGATGACCATTATTTTATTTATCCGAAAGAACGTCGTGAGGAAGTAACTAAATTACCATTTATAGAATTTCAAGCCGATCCAATTTATATTAATCAGATTAAAGAATGGTATAATGAAAATCTTGATCAAGACTATCATGCGACTATTACAGTTGACCAAGTTGCGACATGCAAGGAAATGTTAGTCAGTGGTGTGGGTGTAACGATTTTACCTGAAATTATGATGAAGAATATTGATAAGAATTTATTTGAATTTGAAAAGGTCAATATCGATTCACAACCACTTATCCGTTCAACATACATGAGTTATGACAGCAGTATGTTACAACTTCCACAAGTTGAATCATTTGTTACGCTCATGCTGAACTATATTCGATAATAGTTTCTAAATATTGCAATTGATTCGAAGAACTGAGGTGTAGTCTATGTTTACAGCATTATTGCATATTAAAAACTATAAGTTATTCGTTGTAAATATGATGTTATTAGGAATGGGGATTGCCATTACGGTGCCTTATTTTGTTTTATTTGCAACAAAGGAATTGGGTATGTCTACGAACCAATTCGGACTACTGTTAGCCTTAGCTGCAGTCAGCCAATTTACGGTGAATTCTATTGTAGCGCGTTTTTCCGATACCCATCATGTAAATCGGAAAGTCCTGATTATAAGCGCATTATTGATGGGAGCCATCAGCTTTTCAATTTATTTTTATATACATAATGAATGGCTATTTATTATTGTATATGCCATTTTCCAAGGGTTATTTGCACCTGCTATGCCTCAACTTTATGCATCTGCAAGAGAATCTATTAATGTATCCTCGTCTAAAAATAATGCCAAATTTGCTAATACCGTGTTACGTTCTATGTTCTCATTTGGATTTTTATTCGGTCCTTTAATCGGAGCATACTTAATTCAATATTTAGGCTACGCGGGCTTATTCGGTGGTACTGTTATCATTCTTTTATTTACATTAGTACTTCAAATCTTCTTCTATAAAGATTTGAACTTAAACGCTCAAGAACAAGTGGGCGGCACGACAAATGTTGAGAAAACAGCGCCGAATATGTTGAAAGACAAAACACTTTTTATCCCATTTATTGCCTTTATTTTATTACATATTGGTCAGTGGATGTATACAATGAACATGCCTTTATTTGTGACGGATTATTTAAAAGAACAAGAAGGGTATGTAGGTACATTGGCAAGTTTATGCGCCGGCTTAGAAGTTCCATTCATGGTAATACTAGGTATTCTATCTGCGAAACTTGCGACACGTACATTATTGATTATTGGTGCGATTAGTGGCGGCGGATTTTACTTTAGTATTGGTGTATTTGAGAACATTTATATGATGATGGTTGGCCAAATTTTCTTAGCACTATTTTTAGCTATCTTGTTAGGACTAGGCATTAGTTACTTCCAAGACATTCTACCTGATTTCCCAGGTTATGCATCGACACTTTTTGCGAATGCTATGGTCATCGGTCAATTGCTAGGAAATTTATTAGGTGGTGCTATGAGTCATTGGGTTGGTTTGGAAAATGTCTTCTTCGTTTCAGCAACATCTATTTTCTTAGGCATGATCCTAATCTTCTTTACTAAAGATCAAAAATATACAGAAGCGGATGTGAGAGTAAAATAATGTCAGCAATTTTATGGATTTTAATTATATTAGCGTTCATCATCGCTTTTATTGGATTAATTAAACCGCTTATACCATCTGTGCTTATATTATGGATTGGCTTTTTAATTTATCAATTTGGCTTTCATGATAAAGGACTATCGTGGATCTTCTACGTAGCGATGATTATATTTACCGTCTTTATTTTATTATCAGACTTTTTAATGAATAAATATTTTGTTAAACGTTTTGGTGGTTCTAAATTAGGTGAATATGTCGCGTTAATCGGTGTTATTGTAGGATGTTTTGTCTTACCACCATTCGGAATTATTATCGTACCATTTGTAGCTGTATTAGTCGTTGAATTAATTCAAGATTTTGATTTTGGAAAAGCGCTGAAAGCAAGTTTCGGATCAGTAATGGCATTCTTAGCAAGTACAGTTGCACAAGCCATCATCATGGTTATTATGGTCATTTGGTTCTTTATTGATGTATGGTTTGTAGGATAATTTAAATTGAAAATATATAGTCACACGATACGAAAAGCCCATAAATGCGCTTATGCATTTATGGGCTCTATTTATATCAATAGTATTTATTTTGAAAAGATAGAAAAATAATTAACCTACAAAACGGTATTTGAATCTTGATTGCCAAAATGATGTTCAATATAAAAAGCAATCGGCGTAATAATAAGCGACATAATAATAAAGGCCCAATTACTAATACGAACATAAGGACCAAAATTTAAAAACGATTGTGGAATAAAAATAACGTAAAATAACGCAATTATTAATAAAATAATGAGTCCATAATTAAACACCCATATCCAGTGAGAATTATTAAAACTCTGCAATTGAACCGTTTTAAATATGACGAGAATGAATAAAAATATAATAAAAATACTAACAATTACAGTAAGAGGAAATGAATATAAGTAAACATCATTGTTATCTCCACCGATAAAGAAACCTATGAACCCTTTGAAGAAGCAAAATATACCGATTAGAAACATAAAATTACGAAAAATATACTTAAAGATATTTTGAAATGTTTCATTTGGTAGCGATTTAATTTCTTTCTTCGCATGTGCCTCAGGATCATGATTGAAATATTCTAAAGCTAATGTGCCTTCTTGTTCGGCAGCGAGTAGTTCCTTTAAAATACGATTAAGCATAAGCTCACTATCGTGTGGATTAACACGTAAATCAGCACGGACATACGTCATGTAGTTTTCAAAAATTTCTCTATCTGTATTATTTAGGCGTAATGATTTAACATTATTTTCACGTGCTAACTTGGCAGTGGATTTCATTTGTTATTTAATCTCCCTTAACGTCTAAACTTTTTTAAATTTAAAAAAATAGATTAATATATGTTAAATATGGATAATCATATCATAGTTAAGTATAGAATATAATCTGAAAATAGAGGATAAAGTTTATGCAAAAGTTAAAAATTGAAGATACAAAATGGATTGAAACGATTGCGAGACTCCATGAATATTATTTAGAACAACGTGAAGTGGATTATAATGCCACACGTATGTCGATTGCTTTAAGACAAGAAATGATTATTCGAAGACTTCAGTATAGCGACGATGTGATATTTATAGAACTTGATAGCCAAACAGCATCACAATTAATTGCTTTTATTTGGGGGCATCATGAACGAAGCTTCGATACAGTAATAACGGAAATGTTATATACGAGCCCTCATTTTCGAGGAAAAGGGTATGCCAAACAGTTAAAATTACAATTAGAACAATGGGCAGTTGATCAAGGCGCTTCAGCGATAGAAGGGACAGTAGACGCTAAAAATGAAGAAATGATTCACATTAACAAAGCGAGAGGATACGAAGTCAGCCATCTCAAGATGCGTAAAGACTTGAGGTAATCCAATGAACAGATTTTTAATTCGTGTTAAAATAAAGTGTATTGACTTGTAATTAAAGGAGACAAACATGAAGAAATGGTTAGTACTTTTGCTATCTGCAACACTCATGTTATCTGCATGTGGTAAGAGTGACGAAAGAGCATCATTAGAACATGATATTAAGCAATTGAAAAAAGAAAATGATGAGTTAAAAAATCAGAAAAAAGATTTAGAAAAACAAAAAGCGAAGTTAAATGATCAACGCGAAAAATTAGAAAAAGATGTAGACCATTCTGTAGCGACTGAATCAGCTAAAAAAGAAGACGATAGTAAAGAGAGCAATAAATCGAAGGAGTCTTCAGATAGTTCAAGTAACGAATCTAGTAACTCATCAGAGTCAACATCTTCTCAAGATACTCAAAGCAATGATTCATCTGAAACATCATCAAATGAGAATTCAAACGCTCAAAATACTAATAATAGCGGAGATAAGTCTAATTCCAATAGTAGTAATGAGACAAGCGATTCTACTCAAAATTCAACTACTGATAATAACTCAACTGAAGATAATAGCTCATCTAGTGAACAAAATGGTTCAAATGACTCAACTCAAGATAATCAATCAACATCTAATTAATACATTCAATTAGTACTTATGAGCGATATAAGCACGGTATGTAAAAAGTTTGATTATAATTGAGGTAGGGTAAAAGTAAGACAAATGCTTACATTTGCAAATACAACTCGTACATAATAAAAAATCGTATTAATAAACGATGAATATATGTAGTTATGAATTATTCATAATAATGAAATTTCAAAAACTAATCTAGTTATAATTTTAAATAAAAACAATATTGGAGAGATGACTTATGCATGAACAAGATTTTCACATTTTAGAAGGCCGCGACATCACATTACCAGAATTAGGTCGTGAGATTGAAAACATTACTGGTCGTACAATCGTAGACTCTACTGGTGAAATTAAACGTGTCGTTGCACATTTACCAAACTTTGAATCAGATACAGATACATTTGTAGCGACATTCAAATTAAATCATCGCAATGATTTTGTAGATGCGACATTTATTGCACCGAAAGATCAACGTGACCGATTAAAAGAAATCCCGGTTCACATTAAACTTATCAGTTATATTTCAAAAGCTTAATTAAGAAATTTTAATAAAATGAAGTATAAGTAAAGTGTGTTATGGACCTTTCAACCATATCGCACTTTTTTAATAATTGTATTTTCTCTGTACTGAGGTGGTCGTAATGGTAGTTTATATTGAGACAGAAAGATTAAAATTACGCGATTGGGAACAAGAAGATTTATTACCTTTTCAAAAAATGAATGCTAACCCACAAGTGAGACGTTATTTCCCAAGCTTATTAAGTTATCGCCGTTCAGAATTAGATATGAAGAAGATGGATGAGATTCTGAAGGAAAAGGGTATTGGTTTATTTGCAGTCGAACTTAAAGAAACGGGAGAATGGCTAGGGTATATCGGCGTGAATTACCTGCCTAAAGATAGCAAATACCCATTCGATGAATTGCCACTATATGAAATTGGTTGGCGTCTTATCCCAGAAGTTTGGGGCAACGGTATTGCGACAGAGGGTGCAGAAGCTGTACTCGAATTCGCAAAAGAAAAAGGCATAGAAGAGGTATATAGCTTTACAGCTGAAGAGAATTTACCTTCTAGAAAAGTAATGGAAAAAATTGGTATGACCTTTTACGACAACTTTGAATTACCAGAATTAAGCAAATACCATATGTTAAAGCGACAAATACGTTATTATAAAAAATTGTCTTAATAAAATAGACAAAAAAGCGACATTGAACAGGATGTGTGGTATCTATCCTCAATGTCGCTTAATTATTTATCTTATTACTGCCTAATTAATCATATGTACGAACGCCTAAAGGTTTGTAGTTTAACAAGCCTTCAATTAATTCTTCTTTTGTATCATAAAGTGGCGCTAAATCTTTATATTTTTTATCAATAAAGCCTTCGCCAATCATATGAGCAATCAATTGTTGAAGCGGTTCAAAAAAGCCGTTTAGATTGAAAACGCCGATAGGTTTTTGATGAATACCGATTTGTGCCCAACTATACATTTCAAAGAATTCTTCAAGTGAGCCCGCACCACCAGGCGCCATTACAAAGGCATCCGCTAATTCCGTCATTTTTTCTTTACGTTGATGCATTGAATCCACTAGAATCAATTCACTTACTTTTTGACTCGTAATTTCACGCTCATCTAACATTTTAGGCATAACACCAATCGTATGCCCGCCATGATCTAATACACCATCTTGAATAGCGCCCATAATACCAACTGAACCAGCGCCAAATACTAATTCATAACCTTGTTCAGCCATATACTTACCGAATTTATAGGCTTCTTCAACGTATATAGGATCATTTCCTTTACTTGCACCACAATATACCGCAATACGTTTCATATTGTATCCTCCTTCAATTGTTGAATAACTTGATTAAATGCAACTCTAAATTGACGTTTATCTTCTTTTGAAAATGGGGGAGGCCCTTTATGTCGACCACCTTGATGTCTAATAAGTGCGTTATTATAACGTTGTTGTAACAACATATCTATATTTTGATTATCATAAATATGACCTTTATGATGCATCACCACTCGAACTTTAGATAATAGTAAACTAGCAAGACCATAATCTTGTGTAATGACAATATCATTCGATGTGGCTAGTTGAATGATTTTATAATCTACGGCATCAGGCCCATCATCTATGTATAACGTCTTTACATGTTCAGGATAAACCTTATTTGAAAAGTGACTAAAACTACGTAAAATTGTAACAAAAATGCCTGTCCCAGTAGTTAATTCAATAACCGAATCGACTACTGGACAAGCATCACCATCAATAAATACTGTTGTCATAAAAATTATGCCTTAGTATAATCTTCTTGTTTATTTTGAGTTGCTACACTATCAGCATCATAATCTTTAAGTTTTTTCATTTCTTTGATGCGTGCTTTTTCTTGTTGTTTTTGAAGTTTCTTCTCTTCTTTATGACGTTTATCAATATTCTTTTGAAGTTTTTTATCTAATTTGTTAACTTCTTTTTTATTTTCTTTTTCTAGCTTTTCGCCTTTTTTCTCAGTTTCATCATCAAGTTTACCAGGTGTTAAGCCAACTTTTTCTTGATAATTTTGAGTCTTTTTCAATTCTTTAATACGTTGTTTTTCATTTTTTTCACGTGCTTTATCTTCTTCTTTGTGGCGTTGTTCAATATTTTTTTGAAGCTTTTTATCCATTTTGTCAGCTTCTTTACGATTTTTCTTCGCTAATTTTTCGCCTTTTTTCTGAATGTATTTCGGATCATTTTCTTTCGCAATTTTTTTCAATTCGCGTTTATTATCGAATTCTTGTTTTTTATCACCAAAATAATCTTTAACATCTGAAGCTTTATCAGCAATCGCATGTGAAGCATTTGATGTAGCGTGTGAAGCTTTTTGAACGTCAGGATGAGACTTAATGCGTTTACGTTCCACAATTAGTGGCACAAGAAAAATTGGTAATACATTAATCGTTGTTTTAATGATCGTCTTTTTGTCCATACTCGTTGCCTCCATTAATTTTACTATATCTCTTCAATACCCTATGATACATGAAAGTAAACGAGGGCACTAGCGGAAACACTTGTTGTTGAGAGCGCTTTTAAAAATAAAAAAAGAACAAGAAATCGTATTATTAAATAGATTTCTTGTCCTCGTTTTAAGCTAAAATTAAATATGTTTACCAATTCCGAAGCCGAAATAAAGAATTGCGATAAAGATAACTAACACGATTCGGTAAATAGCGAACGGAATTAATTTAACTTTATTAATTAAGTGTAAGAATGTTTTGATTGCGATTAAACCAACAATAAACGCAGCTAAGAATCCGATTAAGTAGAACGGAATATGTGCAAGTTCAATGTATTGGATGTTTTTAACTAATGATAATGCACTTGCTGCTAACATAATTGGCACAGCCATAATGAATGTGAAATCTGAAGCCGATTTATGGTCTAATTTCATAAGTACACCTGTTGAAATTGTAGAACCAGAACGACTGAAACCAGGCCACATTGCTACTGCTTGTGAAATACCAATTACGAATGCTTGAAGATAAGTAATTTGGTCCACAGTTTGTGGGTTCTTAACTTTAGTGCTAAATCTATCTGCTACAATCATGTAAATGGCACCAAGGAATAAACCAATCATAACAGTAGGAACACTGAATAGATGTTCTTCAATAAAGTCGTCGAATAAGACACCTAAAATACCTGCTGGAATCATACCAACTAATACGTGTAATAAGTTTAAACGACGTGGTTTAGAACGGAATTCTTCATTAATAGAAGAATTTCTATATTTACCAATATGTAACATTTCGAAATAACGCTCACGGAAGACCCAAGCTGCCGCAAATACAGAACCTAATTGGATTACAACTTTGAAAGTGAAAGCTGAATGAGGGCCTAGAAATTCAGTTGATTTTAACCACATATCATCAACTAGAATCATATGTCCCGTTGAAGATACTGGCGCAAACTCAGTTAACCCTTCAACGATACCTAGGATTAAAGCCTTGATAAACTCAATAATAATCATAAGTAACCTCTTTCTTTTATTAAAAAATTAAATTTTTGTAGTCTTAAAATATATTGTTGTCAAAATTCACTTTATTATAATATCATATTAAATTAAAGCTTTGCTAATGATATTAAAGTAGAACACTATAATCACCATAAAAATAGAAAGAG
>NZ_PPRC01000023.1 GCF_002902565.1 Staphylococcus petrasii
ATGAATATATTTATAATGATTAAATAACCATAATCATTAAATTATTATGATATTATTAATTTTTATTTGGAAAATGTGGGACTAAGAAGTTTCACTAGGAGTATTTTTCAAAATCGATTTTTTCTAAGGAAAAAGTTATAATATATAGGACATTGTCAATTTTAAAGAGGTATTTAAATGACTAAACATGAACAAATAATAGCGTATATTGAATCGTTAAAAATCGGTCAAAAAATTTCGGTTCGAAAAATAGCGAAAGTGATGAATGTATCTGAAGGTACTGCTTATAGAGCGATTAAAGATGCTGGTCAATTAGGATTGGTAACAACGATTGATAGGGTTGGTACTGTACGTATTGACAAGAAAAATCGTGAAGAAATTGAAAATTTGACGTTTAACGAAATCCTTAAAATTATCGATGGAGAAGTTATCGGTGGTAAAAATGGTTTGAGCAACAGTGTATCGAAATTTGCGATAGGCGCAATGGAACTTAAAGATGTCGTTAAGTATATCAGTCATCAGACATTGCTCATTGTAGGGAATCGACCTGATGTGCAATTAGAAGCTTTAAAAAAAGGTAGTGGGGTACTCATTACTGGGGGCTTTAAAACGTCTCAAAAAATAATCGATTATGCTGATAAACATAATTTACCAATATTATCCTCTAATTATGATACGTTTTTAGTAGCGAATATTATTAATAGAGCGATGTACAATCAAATGATACGTAAAGAAATCTTAGTCGTAAATGATATTGTTAAACCTATTAATGATATGACGGTTGTGTTTGATGAAATGGGTTTAGAGGATTATAAAGCACGTGCGAAAGTGACCGGGCATTCGCGTTTTCCAGTAGTGGATAAAAATTGGAAATTAGTGGGGATTATTACTAGTAAAGAAATCATTCACATGCAAGCTGAAGATACGATAAGTAAAGTGATGACTAGAAGACCTATCAATGTAGAATTAACGACGACTGTGGCAAGTTGTGCTCACTTGATGATTTGGGAAGGTATTGAAATTCTGCCGGTAACCACTAAAAATAAAAAAGCAATCGGTGTCATTACAAGAGATGATGTATTAAAAGCGATGCAATTAATTGGTAGACAACCTCAGATTGGTGAAACGATTAATGATCAAATTGCTAAACATATCACTATCACTCAAAATGATATTACAGTAGAAGTTTCTCCATTATTGACGAATCAATATGGCACTTTAAGTAAATCTGTATTTGTAGCAATTATTGAAGAAACGATTAAACATGAGCTACGTAAATTTAAAAAGGTAGACGTAATGATTGAAAGTTTGAATATTATTTATATTAAAACTGTACCGATTGAAACATTCATTAATGTCTCATATAACATGTTAGATGTAGGTAGAAACTTTGCGAAGTTAGAAGTTACCATGATGAGTGGTAACGAAAGAGTAGCGAATGCAATGATCATTTGCCAAATGTTTGAGGACATTTAATTAAAAATTCATGCAGTGTATTTGGGACTGCATTTTCAAAAAATAAAAATTGAGGAGTAATCATTTATGGTAGGAATATTTAACGAAATTATGCATAAAATTGAAGAAGCGGACACAATCATCATTCACAGACATGTTCGACCAGATCCGGATGCGTACGGTTCTCAACTTGGACTAAAATTATATTTGGAACGTAAATTTCCTGAAAAAACAATTTATGCGGTAGGGCAATCAGAAGTCTCTCTAGAATTCATTGGCAGCTTAGATGAAATCGCGGATGAAGTTTATGAAGATGCATTAGTAATTGTGTGTGATACAGCGAATGCGCCACGTATTGATGACCAAAGATTCAATAGTGGAAAAGGGTTAATCAAAATTGACCACCATCCAGCCACGGATCAATATGGCGAAATCAATTATGTGAATACTGAAGCATCATCAACAAGTGAAATTATTTTTGACTTTATTACGCATTTTAATGATTTCAGTATTATTGATGCTGATGTTGCGCGTGTCCTTTATTTAGGTATAGTAGGCGATACTGGCAGATTTATGTTTAATAATACAACACCACATACGATGGAAGTAGCGAGTCAATTATTAAAATTCCCATTCGATCATAATGCAGAATTAAATAAAATGGCGGAAAAAGATCCTAAAGTGATGCCATTCCAAGGCTATATCTTCCAAAACTTTGAGTTGAGTGAAGATCATGCATTTTGCCAAGTGAGAATTACTAAAGAAATATTAGAAGAATATCAATTATTGCCTAATGAAGCATCTCAATTTGTAAATACTGTAGCTGATATTCAAGGTCTAAAAATTTGGGTATTTGCTGTTGATGAGGGCGACCAAATAAGATGTCGCGTACGTTCTAAAGGTATCATCATTAATGATGTCGCTAATCAATTTGGTGGAGGCGGCCATCCGAACGCATCAGGCGTTTCAGTGTATAGTTGGGAAGAATTTGATAAGTTAGCAGAAGCGTTACGTCAGAAATTATAAAAATTATAATTAAAATGAAAGGAAGTCATATATGGTTGCACATCTAAATATTCATACAACGTATGATTTATTATTTTCTAGCTTAAAAATCGATGATGTTGTTAAAAAAGCGCAACAAAATGGTTATGAGGCATTAGCGATAACAGATACGAATGTATTATATGGCTTCCCAAAATTTTATGATGCTTGTCTCGAACATCACATTAAACCGATATTCGGTATGACCATCCACTTATCGAACGGATTATATACCATTGAAACGGTGTTACTTGCCCGAAATAATAAAGGGTTAACCGCTTTATACCAATTATCTTCTGCCATTAAAATGAAAGATAAAGACCTCGTACCTTTAGAGTGGTTACATAAATATAGTGCTGATCTTGCTATCATTTTCAAAGAAGCGCAAGAAGAACATCAATCTATTATTAATGAGTTTGTGGATCATGAAGCGATATATATTAATCATACAAGTAATACATCAATATATGATTTAAAAGTAGTTTGGCTTAAAAATGCTAGATATCTTGATTCGAAAGACATTGATACAATCCCAGCGCTTGAAGCAATCAAGAATAATACAAAGTTAGATTTAGTGAACGATATTGAAGATATTAAGGAACATTTTTTCTCTGAAAATGAATTACAAGAAATGCAATTATCTGAGGAGATTTGGCAGAATACTTCAGAACTTGCAAGTCAATGTACGGCTGAAATTCAATATCATCAAGATTTATTACCTAAATTTGAAACGCCTACTGGTGAAAGCTCTAAAGATTATTTGTGGTCAATATTAGAGCAAAAGTTACAAGAATTTGATTTACATCAAGATGAGCGTTATGTAACACGCTTAAACCACGAATATAAAATCATAACGGATATGGGATTTGAAGATTATTTTTTAATCGTAAGTGACTTAATCCATTATGCTAAAACGCATGATGTTATGGTAGGACCAGGGCGTGGTTCATCAGCAGGGTCTCTGGTTAGTTATTTACTTGGAATTACGACTATCAATCCGATTAAATATAATTTGCTATTTGAGCGTTTTTTAAATCCTGAACGTGTAACGATGCCAGATATTGATATAGACTTTGAAGATACGAGACGTGAAAAAGTCATTCAATATGTTCAAGAAAAATATGGTGAGCATCACGTGTCAGGTATTGTGACATTTGGACACTTGTTGGCGCGAGCAGTAGCTAGAGATGTAGGACGTATTATGGGCTTTGATGATATTACATTGAATGAAATATCTAAACTTATCCCACATCGTTTAGGGATAACGTTAGAAGAAGCGTATCAAAATGACGAATTTAAGCAGTTTGTTCATCGAAACCATCGTCATGAAAAATGGTTTGAAATCAGTCGTAAATTAGAAGGGTTACCTAGACATACTTCTACCCATGCAGCAGGTATTATCATAAACGAAAGACCACTTTATAACTATGTGCCGATAACTACAGGAGACACTGGTTTATTAACTCAATGGACGATGACCGAAGCGGAACGATTAGGCTTATTAAAGATTGACTTCTTAGGGTTACGAAATCTTTCAATTATTCACCAAATTATTACACAAGTAAAGAAAGACTTGAACATCGATATTGATATCGAAAATATTCCTATGGATGATGAAAAAGTATTTGCGTTACTTTCAAAAGGTAATACGACCGGCATTTTCCAATTGGAGTCAGAAGGCGTTAGAAAAGTATTAGTTAGACTTCAACCGGAACACTTTGAGGATATTGTCGCTGTAACGTCATTATATAGACCGGGTCCTATGGAAGAAATACCTACTTATATTTCAAGAAGGCATAACCAAAGTGACATTCAATATTTACATCCTGATTTAGAACCAATTTTAAAACGTACATATGGCGTTATCATCTACCAAGAGCAAATTATGCAAATTGCTAGTCAGTTTGCGAGCTTTAGTTATGGACAAGCGGATATTTTACGTCGTGCAATGAGTAAGAAGAATAGAACTGTATTGGAAAATGAGCGTCAACATTTTGTGAATGGCGCCGTGGAAAATGGCTATGATGAAGCGGTAAGTATACAAATCTTTGATTTAATACTTAAATTTGCTGATTATGGTTTCCCTAGAGCCCATGCAGTAAGTTACTCTAAAATCGCCTATATAATGGCTTATCTTAAAGCACATTATCCTAACTACTTCTATGCCAATATACTCAGTAATGTAGTAGGGAATGAAAGTAAAACTGCAGCAATCATTGATGAAGCTAAAAGTCAAAATTTAAATATTTTGCCACCGGATATTAATAAAAGTCATTGGTTTTATAAAGAGACTGAATCAAATATATATCTATCACTTGGCGCCATTAAAGGTGTAGGTTATCAAAGTGTCAAAAACATTGTAGATGAGCGATATCAAAACGGGAATTTCAAAGACTTCTTTGACTTTGCTAGAAGAATTCCTAAACGTATTAAGACACGTAAATTGCTTGAAGCACTTATTCTAGTTGGGGCATTTGATAGTTTAGGTAAAACACGAGCTACGTTGCTAAGCGCTATTGATCAAGTTTTAGATGAAGTTTCAAATGTAGAACAAGATGATTTTTTATTTGATATGTTGACACCTAAGCAGACGTATGAAGATAAAGAAGAGCTTAGTGACCAAATGATTAGCAATTATGAAAAAGAATATTTAGGATTCTATATTTCAAATCATCCTGTTGAAAAGTTATTCAACAATAAACAATACTTAGGTATTTTCACGTTGAAACATCATATGAATTCTAAACCTATTTTGGTGCAAATTGATAGAATCAAACAGATTCGAACTAAAAATGGTCAAAATATGGCATTTTTAACGCTTAATGATGGTCGCAACAATATAGACGGGGTTATCTTCCCTGATAAATTTAAGCAGTTCGAAACTGTTTTGAAAGAAAATGAAATCTACGTTGTTTATGGCAAATTTGAAAAAAGAAATCAACAAGTTCAATTAGTGGTCAATTATTTAGCTACAATTAATGATTTTGAAGAGAAGCGAATCAAAAAGGCGAATCAAATTATTATTCGAAATGTAACAGAGATTGAGGAAGTTAGACAACATCTTTCAAATAACAAAGAAAATAATATTGAAGTCATGATTTATAATGAATCATCTAATGAAACGATGACATTAGGTTTTATTAAAAGAGAAATGGATTATCTTACGCATTTTATTAATCTGTTTAAACCTAGTGATATAAGAATTGTATAACTTTTATATGTAAAAAAATTGTGATATAGTTAACTGATGATTAATAAGATAAAATCATCAGTTAATTTTATTTTATACACACATTTGAGTTAATATTGAAAATTAGTTGATTACAATTTTAGTTTTAAAAATATAGATTATTAACAGGGGTTGATTTGATGTCTTTAAGAGATGACGCTTTACAAATGCATAAAGAAAATCAAGGTAAATTAGAAATAATGCCTAATGTAAAGGTAACGAATAAAGAAGAATTGAGCTTAGCATATTCACCGGGCGTAGCTGAGCCATGTAAAGAAATTCATGAAGATCCTCGTACTGTATATGACTATACGATTAAAAGAAATACAGTTGCTGTTGTTACAGATGGTACAGCCGTATTAGGTTTGGGAAATATCGGTGCTGCGGCTAGTATTCCAGTTATGGAAGGGAAAGCAGTTTTATTTAAAAGTTTCGCAGGAATTAATGGTGTGCCAATTGCGTTAGATACAACTGACACTGAAGAAATTATTAAAACAGTTAAATTAATTTCTCCAAATTATGGCGGTGTTAATTTAGAAGATATTTCAGCACCTCGTTGTTTTGAAATTGAAGAAAGATTGAAGAAAGAAGCTAATATTCCAGTCTTCCATGATGATCAACATGGTACTGCTATCGTTACAATGGCTGGATTAATCAATGCTTTAAGAATAGTTGATAAAGATTTATCAGATATTAAAGTAGTGCTTAATGGGGCTGGCGCTGCTGGTATTGCAATCGTAAAATTATTAGATGCATATGGCGTTAGAAATATGGTTATGTGTGATTCTAAAGGTGCGATTTATGAAGGACGTTCTTATGGCATGAATGACACTAAAGATTATGTCGCTAAATTTACTAATAAAGATAAAGTTGAAAGTTCTTTAGAAGATGTTATTAAAGACGCAGATGTATTTATTGGTGTATCAGTAGCAGATTTATTATCTAAAGAAATGGTACAAAGTATGGCCGACGATGCTATTATCTTTGCTATGGCTAACCCTAATCCAGAAATTAAACCTGATGATGCTAAAGAAGCGGGCGCTAAAGTGGTTGGTACTGGACGTTCAGATTTCCCTAACCAAATTAACAATGTTCTTGCCTTCCCAGGTATCTTTAGAGGCGCATTAGAAACGGAATCAACTAATATTAATGAAGATATGAAGAAAGCAGCAGTTGAAGCGATTGCTAATTTAATTGAAGAAGATGAATTAAATCCAGATTATTGTATTCCTGGACCTTTCGATAAAAGAGTAGCACCTTCAGTTGCACGTGAAGTTGCGAAAGCAGCAATGGAATCTGGTGTAGCTCGTATTGATGTTGACCCTCAAAAAGTGTACGATAAAACAATGAAATTAACTGATTTAAAATAATAAAAAAGTTATTTAATCCAACTTGTTAAATAATTAAAACAATAACTCAGTTTGTTAAATTTACAGAGAAATTATGAATTAACATCCATTTTGTTCATAGTTTCTCTCTAATATTTTGCAAATGATTAAAGACGCAAATTCAACATTTTTGTAAACTATAAGGTTGTTTGATAGGTTACGTGGAGGTTTACACATGTTTAAAGATTTTTTTAATAGAAGTAGTAAGAAGAAGAAATATTTAACAGTACAAGATTCAAAACAAAATGAAGTACCAGCAGGAATAATGACTAAATGTCCTAAATGTAAGAAAATTATGTATACAAAAGAATTATCCGAAAATTTAAATGTATGCTTTAACTGTGATCATCACATTGCATTACCTGCTTATAAAAGAATTGAAGCGATTTCAGATGAACATACTTTTGAAGAGTTCGATAAAGGAATGACATCTGCTAATCCGTTAGATTTTCCTGGTTACCAAGAAAAGATTGAAAAAGATCAAAAGAAAACAGATTTAAAAGAAGCAGTGGTCACTGGTACTGCGGAATTAGAAGGCATCAAATATGGAATTGCTGTTATGGATGCACGTTTCAGAATGGGTAGTATGGGTTCTGTAGTTGGTGAAAAAATTTGTCGTATTATAGATTACTGTACTGAGCATCGTTTGCCTTTCATCTTATTCTCAGCTAGTGGTGGTGCGAGAATGCAAGAAGGTATCATTTCATTAATGCAAATGGGTAAAACGAGTGTTTCTTTAAAACGTCATTCTGATGCTGGATTACTATACATTTCTTATTTAACGCATCCAACAACGGGTGGTGTTTCAGCAAGCTTTGCTTCTGTAGGGGATATTAATTTAAGTGAACCAAAAGCTTTAATCGGCTTTGCAGGTCGTCGAGTAATTGAACAAACTATTAATGAGAAATTACCGGATGATTTCCAAACTGCTGAATTTTTATTAGAGCATGGTCAATTAGATAAAGTTGTGCATCGTAAAGAAATGAAAACAACGCTTGCTCAAATTTTAAAAATGCACCAAGAGGTGAAACCGAATGCTTGATTTTGAAAAACCATTATTTGATATAAAAAGTAAAATTGAATCTTTAAAAGAATCTCAAGAAAAAAATGATGTAGATTTGCAAGATGAAATTGATTTATTAGAGGCATCACTTGAGAGAGAAACGAAGAAGATTTATACAAATTTAAAACCGTGGGATAGAGTTCAAATTGCACGTTTACAAGAAAGACCTACTACACTTGATTATATTCCTCATATTTTTGATTCTTTCATTGAGTTACATGGAGACAGAAATTTCAGAGATGATCCAGCAATGATAGGTGGCATTGGTTATTTAAATGGACAAGCAGTAACAGTAATTGGACAACAACGTGGTAAGGATACTAAAGATAATATTTATAGAAACTTTGGTATGGCACATCCAGAAGGGTACCGCAAAGCGTTAAGATTGATGAAACAAGCGGAGAAATTTAAGCGTCCTATTTTTACTTTTATTGACACAAAAGGTGCTTACCCAGGTAAAGCTGCGGAAGAAAGAGGTCAAAGTGAGTCTATTGCTAGAAATTTAGTTGAAATGGCTTCACTTAAAGTGCCAGTAATCGCTATTGTTATTGGTGAAGGTGGTAGTGGTGGCGCACTAGGTATCGGAATCTCAAATAAAATATTAATGCTTGAAAATAGTACATATTCAGTTATTTCTCCTGAAGGTGCATCAGCATTATTATGGAAAGATAGTTCACTAGCTAAGATGGCTGCTGAAACGATGAAGATCACTGCTAAAGATTTACATCAATTAAAAGTCGTTGATGAAGTCATTGATGAACCACTAGGTGGCGCTCATAATAATATTGAACAACAAGCTAAAGAAATTAAAGCTGCATTTGTTAAACATTTAGATGAACTAAATAAACAAAGCGCTGAAGAATTAGTTGAAAATAGATTTAATAAGTTTAGAAATATCGGTTCTTACATTGAAAATTAATTTTAGAAACTAGAAATCAATACTTTGATTTCTAGTTTTTTTATATTGAATAAGTTAATTTTAATATATAAAACGTTTACATCAATATAATGCACCTATATTA
>NZ_PPRC01000024.1 GCF_002902565.1 Staphylococcus petrasii
CCCCCTAACACTTAGCACTCATCGTTTACGGCGTGGACTACCAGGGTATCTAATCCTGTTTGATCCCCACGCTTTCGCACATCAGCGTCAGTTACAGACCAGAAAGTCGCCTTCGCCACTGGTGTTCCTCCATATCTCTGCGCATTTCACCGCTACACATGGAATTCCACTTTCCTCTTCTGCACTCAAGTTTTCCAGTTTCCAATGACCCTCCACGGTTGAGCCGTGGGCTTTCACATCAGACTTAAAAAACCGCCTACGCGCGCTTTACGCCCAATAATTCCGGATAACGCTTGCCACCTACGTATTACCGCGGCTGCTGGCACGTAGTTAGCCGTGGCTTTCTGATTAGGTACCGTCAAGACGTGCACAGTTACTTACACGTATGTTCTTCCCTAATAACAGAGTTTTACGATCCGAAGACCTTCATCACTCACGCGGCGTTGCTCCGTCAGGCTTTCGCCCATTGCGG
>NZ_PPRC01000025.1 GCF_002902565.1 Staphylococcus petrasii
AATATGGCGGTAAAGATCAATTTGAAAGTATGCTTAAACAACAAGGCATGACTTTAGATGATTATAAAGAACAGAAAAAACTAGCAGCTTATCAAAAACAATTATTAGCAGACAAAATTAAAGTCTCTGATAAAGAAATAAAAGATGATACTAAAAAAGCTTCACATATTTTAATTAAAGTTAAATCAAGTGACAGCGATAAAGAAGGCTTAAGCGATAAGAAAGCTAAAGCGAAAGCTGAAGAAATCCAAAAAGAAGTCGAAAAAGATCCAAGCAAATTTGGAGAAATCGCTAAAAAAGAATCAATGGATTCATCAAGTGCTAAAAAAGATGGTTCATTAGGTTATGTAGTTAAAGGCCAAATGGTAAGTAGCTTTGAAAAAGCGTTATTCAAACTTAAAGAAGGCCAAGTATCTGATGTTGTTAAAACAGATTATGGTTACCATATTATTAAAGCCGATAAAGAAGACGACTTTAATAAAGAAAAATCTAGCCTAAAAACTAAGATTATTGAACAAAAAGTTCAAAAAGATCCTAAATTATTAACTAATGCTTATAAAGACTTACTTAAAGAATACAAAGTTGACTACAAAGATAGAGATATTAAAAAAGCTGTAGAAAACACGATTTTAAATCCTGATAAATTAAAACAGCAACAAGCTCAACAAGAGAGCTCATCTGCTGGCCTATCTTCATAATTTTCAAAAGTTAAAAAGCTATTAAAAGGCGATAGTTGAAACTCAAATCAGTTTCAACTATCGCCTTTGTTATATCAAGATATTTTATTTTAATCTAATTTTTCTGGGTTGTAGAATTGACGATTTTCCATACCAAAGATACGTTCTGTAAATTGACCTTTTTCTGTTTTCTTGAAGGCTTTTTCAAACATATTCATTTTAGCATCAATATTATCGATGAAGAATAAAATTTCCGCTTCTTTTAAATGTGGTAATTTAGGAGAACCGAATTCCATTTTACCGTGGTGCGCTAAAATCATGTGACGTAATAACATCACTTCTTCACCTTCGATGCCAAGTTCTTTAGCCGCTTCGGCTACTTCATCACTTGCGATTGAAATGTGACCAAGTAAATTACCTTCGACTGTATAAGTTGTCGCTACAGGACCGCTTAATTCTCTCACTTTGCCTAAATCATGTAAGATAATAGAACTATAAAGCAAGCTACGGTTTAATAACGGATAAATATCACATAATGATTTTGCAATTCTTAACATTGTTAAAACATGATAACTTAAACCACTCGCAAAATTATGATGATGTGAACTTGCTGCAGGATACGTGAAAAATCTTTCTTGATATTTTTTTAATAAATGACGTGTTATACGTTGTAAATTCGCATTTTCAATATCTAAAATATAATGTGAAATTTCTTCTTGTAATTCAGCCGGTGTTAAAGGTGCACCATCAATAAAGTCTTGCGTTTTAAACCCTTCTTCAGGTTTAGCCAATCTAATTTGATTGATTTTCATTTGTTTGCGACCACGGTAATTAATAACATCACCTTTAACCCAAACTATTTCTTCCGGTTTCAAAATTTTCATTTCTTCTTTTGTAAC
This sequence comes from Staphylococcus petrasii, assembly GCF_002902565.1. GTDB lineage: Bacteria > Bacillota > Bacilli > Staphylococcales > Staphylococcaceae > Staphylococcus > Staphylococcus petrasii. The sequence continues at coordinate 1,577 of NZ_PPRC01000025.1, forward strand.
CGTCCATAATTTTGATTCTATATCGCCACTTTTATCTTGGAGGAAAAGCGTCATGTAGTCTTTTCCTTGAGCAGTAACACCTTGTGTTGCTCTATGAATCATGAAGAAATTCTCAACAGAATCTCCTGGATTTAATTTCTCTACGTTTCTCATCGTTTACCGCCTTCCTCTATTTTATTTAATATCAGCATTTCTTTAGAAGGAATCGTAGTATCTTTAGTGCATGTAAAGTAAAGCACTTGATAATCATATGCTAACTCTCTTAAATAGTTTAACATCATTGATTTTCTTTGTTTATCAAAATGTACAAACGCATCATCAATTATGATTGGGAATGGATAATATGGATGTAATACTTTAATTAAACTAATTCTTAACGCTATATATAATAATTCTTTCGTTGATTGACTTAACTCTAATGGATGATACATTTGTCCATTATAATGTTTGACCATGATTGAGTCATTTTCATAAGTAATCAAATTATAATTATCATTTGTTAATGATTTAAAGATATTAATTGCTTCATTTATCACTTGTGGTAAGCGTTTATCTTTAATTTGCTTGATGTGTTCATTTACTAACGCTTCTAAATAGCTTAAACTAGCCCAATCTTTAGCAATATCATTCATTCTATTTTTTAAGCTATGGTAGTTATGGCGTAATTGCGATAATGTCTTATCTATTTCCATTTGATTAATTTGCGCAGTTAACTCGCTTACTTCCATTTGTTTCTCTAAGTACTGATCATTATAATCATCTACTTGTTGCGCTAACAATTGGTCTTCATCTTCCACTTGAACCGTTGTTTTACTGCTTAAATTAGAGCTATCTTCATAAGAGAAGTGATGATTTTCTAAATAAGTTGTTAAATCATTAAAGCGCGCTAAGTTTTGTTGATATTGTTGATATTGCTCATAATGTTGATAATAATCTGATTCATTGTTTACATTAATAAATTTAAACAGTGTTTGAATTGTTTCGTCATTCTCAGTTAATCTAAGCTTTAATTGTTTTATTTCATTGCCTAACAATTGAAGTTGATTTTGTAATTGATTTTTCTTTTCTTTATTTCCTTCATAAGTAGAGAGCCATTTTTTCATATCATTAAATAAAGAAACTTTATTGAAGTGACTTAATTCATGAGCAACTTGATTTTGTGCTTTTTCATAGAATGAAGTCAGCTTTTGATTTAGTGCATCTCGCTGTTGAATTAGATTTTTCAGATGAGTATCGTTTGTCTTTAATTGATTCATTGTAGTGAAACTACCTATCAATAACTCATCAGTCATTTTTTCAGGTAATTTAATATCTGACTTAACCTCTTGTAAATTGCTAGATATCTCATTCAATTCTTTGTTTGTATTGTCTAATAAATGTTGTTGATGCGTTGATTTATTAATTAAGACATTTTTACTTTTAGTAGCGTTATTCCAACGTTCTCGAAGATGATATTGTTGATCTAAATCAAAGTTTAAATCGTATTTTGCTTCTAATTCTTTGATTTGTTGTTCTAGGTTATTAATTTCATCGCTAAACGTTTCGCTATAGTCCACGTCTTTTGATTTTGTCATGAAAATGCCTACGACAAATAATATTGTAAGAATGGTAAATATTACTCCAAATACCATATTTGCTGTAGCAAATGAAAAGATTGTTAAACCTAAACCAACTAAACTTAAAATAATAAAGCTAACTCTTAACCACCAGTTACGTTTATTTTTTCTTTCTTTTTCATTTTCAAAGGTTTCTTTTAATTTGTTATATAAGCTTTCTTTTTCTTGAAGTTCTAATTTTTGTTGATTATATTCTTTTTTCTTTTCAAGCGACGTTTCAGAAACTAAATCTTTTTCAAGCGTTGTAATCTCTTTAGCAATCGCTTGTTGTTCGATTTTAATTTCATCAATGATTCTTTCGATTTGTTGTTTCTGACTTTCTTGTTCATTACGTTCTTTAATCTTTTGGCTCACATAGTTCTTCATTGCTTCAGACGTATCTGTTTCATGATGGACATCTTGCCAGCCTAAATTTGTTTTTAATGTTTGTTGTTCTCTTTGAGAGGCGTCAATTTCTTTATTAAGTGATGCTACCTCTAATTCAGTTTTTTGAATATCATTTTCTTCTTGAGATAAACGATAGAAATTCTGAACTGCTTCATCAGAAGGAAGTTCTATCTCATTAAAGTCTCTTTCAACTTTTTTTAATCTTTCTTCTTGTATACTGATATCTTTTTCTAAAGATTGCTTATAACGGGCAGCCGTTTCGTATCGTTCAATTCCCTTTTCTGGAAATTTAAGTGGCTCGATATTTAACTTTTGTTCTAAGCTTTTCCACTCTTGTGCTTGCGGATGAATAGCGAGCTCTTTTTGTTTACTTTCATGCATTTTAGATAGTTGAGTTAAATTATCTTTTAAGTGCTTTAAATGTCGTTGAGATTTATCTCTGTCGTCTATTAAGCGATGATATTCATCTAACTTCGCTTCTTCCGTTCTAATTTGCATTTCTAACTGTTTCAAATCCTCAATTTGTTGATTTAAAATTGGATTTTTTCCAGCTTTTTTATAAAGTGTCGCTTTCTTTTGCGCAATCATATTCCCCATTGAAGTAAATTCAGATGAGCCAAGTGCGCCTGCTTCTAATAGATAATTTTGTAATTGCTTTTCATCCATATTGCGATGAATATCTTGTAAGCCTAAAACATTAAAAGAAAATATGCCTTGATATGTCTTTTTAGAGATATAATTTAATTTCTTTTTCAACCATGCTTCATCACGGATAAGGCCATTTTCAAGATAAACTTTAACGTCCCCTTGCGCACTTCCTTTAATACGTTCGACGACAACTTCAGATTTATCATCAAAAATGAGTGTAAGTTTCCCACCATATTGATTTCCCATACGAGGTTCTAAACGTGGCTCTTTCTCTTTCTTCGTTGGAAATCCAAATAATATTGAATGGATAAATGCTTGAATAGTAGATTTACCTGCTTCATTCTCACCGTAAATTTCAGTAAATGCGTCGTTAAAGGTAATCTTTCGTTCTACGAATTTACCATACCCATATATCTCAAGTGATTTAATGATCATTGTTGTCACCTCGCATGTCTTCTTTCAATAATTTCTCAGCTCGATCAACCAACTCAACTTTATTGAACGTAGTATAATCATCTAAATATTTGGAAGCTCTTGTATTTAAATAGAGTTCAGTCATTGCTTCTTCAAACAATTTAGTATCATCAATTAAGTCTTTAGAGAATTCTCGCACAAGTGGCGTGTCCTCATTTTGAATGTAATTAAATATTAAATCTTCAATGACTACAAAGTGATTTTCATTTTCTTCATACTCATCAATCATTGCTTTGATTTGGCTAATATCTTGAGGTGATATCGCCTTTTCACTATCTATATTTAGAGTAAGTCTATAGAATGCTTTTCCTTGTGAACGCACGCTATCTTTAAATTGTTGTACTACTTCATAAATACCTTGTTTATTCTTTTTATCTGTGTCAATGGTAGCTGTATCGAAACGAATAGATTGTGTAGGGATAAATTTCGTATTCAGTTTTAGACTGTCCCCTTCAACAAGCAAACATCCTTTTTCTCCTTGCTCGCCAAAATGTCGACCTTGAATATTACCTGAATAATGAATTGGTGGCATATCACTTAATTCTTGTCGTTCATGGATATGGCCCAATGCCCAATAATGATAAAGTTTACTTTTTAAATCTTCTAATATAAATTCTGTGTAGCGATCTTTTGTACTTGATTTACTATATGTACCGTGAAGCATACCGATATGAATACCGTTAGCACCTTGGCTAGAAGGATATTCATCGATTTTATTTTCGTAACTTGCATTATTTTGATAACTAAAGCCATGAATATTAATTGTTTCGCCTTCTTTAGTTATCGCTTGATATGTTTCAACTCTATTTGAAAAGACCGATACATTGTCAGGCCAATCATCTGTAATTCTTTCAGTTAACGGATCATGATTACCGTGGACTATGTATACAAAGATTTGTTCTTTTTCTAAGCGTTTAAATTGTTCTTTTAAGAATACTTCAGCACGTAACGTGCGATTCTCATTATCGAATAAGTCCCCCACAATAAGTAGGAAATCTACTTCTTCTTTTAGAGCAATGTCTACGATTTTTTTAAAACTCTCATAAGCACTATTTTGCACATCTTCAAAAATCTTAGGCGCTAAATGGCTTTTTGATTTAAAAGGACTATCAAGGTGCAAATCCGCACAGTGAATAAATTTAATCATCAGTTTAGGCTCCTTAGTATTAGGATTAGATGTCTCTATTATGTATTTATATATTTTATCATATCTTATTTATTTGGGTCGATGAACATTAAACATTAAAAAAAGCTACAAGACTTTCTTCAATTAGAAAGCTTTGTAGCTTTAGACTGAAGATTACTCTATCAGCCTTTATATTAAAATTTCATTATCTAAAACCTAGACTATTATTAGTCAGCGTAGATTTCATCTAAAGGTTTAACAATAATTTGGTTGATTTCTTGGAATACTTGGCTCATTTTTTGCTCAGCTTGCATTAATTCAGAAATGTTTTCGTCTTTTTCAATTGCTTGAGCTTGTTCTTGAGCTTTAGCTAAATCTTCCTCAGGAATTTCTTCCCCTTGCATTTGTTTTTGTTGGAAGTTTAATTGAGTTTCGCGAAACTCATCGAATAATTTTTTAGATTCTTCATTGTTTTTAACTTTAGAGAAAGCATCTTTAATTGCTTTGTATTCATCACTATCTCTTAAAGCTTGTTCTAATTGATTTGCATAATCATATAAATTTACTGCCATTTCTATTGCACTCCTTCGTGTAATGATGTTTTGACAACTCTTTATTACCATAACATATTATGGTTCGTTAGACAAAGATTGCGACTAGTCCTTGGAAGAAACCAATAATTCCTCCTAAAATAAAGCCTAACGACATAATTAATTTAAGCTCTTTATTAGCGATCTCAATAATTAAACGTTCAATATAATCTAAATCGAATGTGTTAATTTGATCTTCTACTAATTTACGTAAATTAATTTTTTCCATAATTGTTGAAACATGTTTTGAAGCTTGTTCAACAATTAAATTTGTAATTTTATTAGCAACCTCTAATTCTAGATAATTAATAAATTGAGGTGCTAATTCGCTAAACGGTGTATTAACTTTGTCATTTAAATTTAAATAAGACGTTAGCCATTGTGTTGTAGACTCTGATATTTTTGAAAATTGCTCTTCTTTAACAACTTGTCCTAAAGATTGGTTCTTTAACGTTTCATATTCATTATGAATAACTTGGTCAATAATGCCCTTTGCCTTAGGATGACTTGTTAATCGTATTAATTCATGTTGAATTCTGTCGGCAATACTCTCTTTAGTCATAAACATTTGTAACAGACCAACAATTTTTCCCTTTTCAGCAAAAAATGTATCTAACATATCGTAAATATCGCGAGCGCCTTTATCCGAAGCTAAGTAGATACGTGCTCTTTCACATAATAAATCGCCGACGTTCTCCATCTTATCATCAATCATTGTAATGGCTTCTTGAGGTAAAATGTCTGCGATAGGTACATGACGATGCTCTTGATAATATTGATTCATTTTATTAGAAATTGTGGTATCTAATTTATCATTAATTAAATGATCGATATCAATATCAAAATTATGCGCAAAGTTTCGAACCGTGGCATCATCACGTCTAAGTTTAGATATTTGCTCGACCACAAACTCATTAATCGTTGCTCTTGTATTAGGTTCATTTAATTTATCATGAATAACGGATTCAGTAATGAGATGTTCTTCGATGACTTGCCCAATTTTACTCGCAATTTCATCTCTACGTTTAGGAATAAGCCCTGGCGTAAATGGAATACGCATTTTAAAAATATAGTAAGGCTTATAAGGATGAAATAGCATGCGAATTGCAATTACGTTGGTCACGCCACCAATCACTGCTCCCACTACTACCATGAAAAGTATTACTAAAAAAGCTTGCATTGGTTATTCTCCTTATTGTGTTATAGCATTAAGCAAATTATATCATGCACTGTTTAAAATCTCATGATTTAAATCGTTAAAGTAAGATAATTGATAATTGCTTATAAATATTTCCTCAATGTATTTAAAAAGACGAATTTATTGTTTATACACAACAAATCCGTCTCGCGAAATTTAAATTTATTATTAAAATAGTGATTAAATCATTAATAGATTCTTCTATCACTTTATTTAATCTCTTGTGTCTTACTAGACGTGCATTAATTCTTCTTTAGCATTTCTGTTAAAGTAAGTTTCAGCTTCTCTTAATTTCGCTGTACCAAAAATTGGTTGTTTCTCAGAGTTAAGTACTCTGTAGATATTGCTTACTTTATTGCTTTGTAAGATGAAACCATTACGTGTCTCGATTGTATTCCAATAAATATCACTTGTTGTAGAATGGTTAGGGTATGCACAGTGATTACGTGAGATTGTTTGTACAATTTCAAGTGGGTCGCAACCAAATGTATTGTTTAACACGTCAGAATCTCTGAATAAAGCACAAATTGATACGCAAGTAGTCCAGTTAGGTAATACACGTTCTTTTTCAATTTGAACTAATGTTTTCTTTGAAAGGCCAATTGTTTGAGCCATAATATCTTGCGTATAGCCCGCTTCAATTCTTACCATTTTAAATTTTGTTTGAATTAAATCTGTAAAACTCTGTCTATCCATATTTTATTCTCTACCTTTCTAATAGGGGTTATATTCTCCGGACGCAAGAAATTGCAATAATACACATTTCTTGAAACACAAATTACATCTTAATATATTTTCAATAAAATGAAAAGAGGAATTTTTGTTTTTACATACAATTTTATTAAAGGCAAAATTGTCAAAATAATTAAACAAGTTTAATAAGTCATTTATTTTTAAAATAAATTGTTTTGTAATACTAATTTTTAATACCATTAATAGCTTATTTTGAATAAAATTTTTATCGTTTTCTAGTTAAATTAATTTATTTTCAATAGCATAAATAGCTGCTTGCGTACGATCAGTTACCTCTAGTTTATTAAAAATATGGCTGACATGCGTTTTAATCGTTTTTTCAGAAACAAATAATGTGGATGCTATTTCTTTATTCGTTTTACCTTTAACCATTTCACGCAATACTTCAATTTCTCTCTTAGATAATTTGTTATTAAAATGTGGTTTTTGAGACATAGAAGCCATAACATTTTTGGCTTCAGGATGAATAACCTTTTCATCATTCAATACTTGTAAAATAGTATTAATTAATTTCTGTGGTTCCACGTCTTTCATTTCATAACCATCTGCACCCTTATTAAGCGCTGAAATGACATGCTCATCATCTACATAGCTTGTTAATACGAGCACTTTAATTTCTGGATAATGTTTTTTAACGAACTCTGTCACTTCAATGCCATTCATTCCAGGCATCACTAAATCTAATAAAATGATATCTGGTGAAGCATTCTCTTTTAAATAATCTATGAAAGTTTGACCATCCGCAAAACTCGCTTGGACCTCTAAATCCTCTACTGTAGACAATAAAAATTCTAAACCTTGTCTTACAATATGATGATCATCGATTAAAATTACCTTTGCCAAATGTTAAGCCCCTTTCCTTATTTCGCTAATGGAATATTAAATTTTATATTAGTACCTTCATTCATTTCTGACTGAATATGTAATTGCCCTTTTAACATATGAATTCTTTGATTTAAATTTTTCATCCCTTGTGATTGATAACTACTTTGTGCTTTAGTATCAAAGCCAATGCCTTTGTCTTCAATTTCCACATATAACGTGTCGTGTTGTTGTTTTATAGTTACATAGATAGTATCTGTATGTGCATGTTTTTTCGTATTATTCATTGCTTCTTGTATCATTCTATAAACATGCTCTTCTATTGTATTAGACAAATCAATTAATCCGTCAATTTCAATAACCAAATTTAATCCTAATACTTGGGCATAATTTCTTAGGGCATGCACTAAACCATATTCGAGTCCTACTGGTTTCAATTGCCATATTAATGAGCGCATTTCATTCACGGCATTTTGACTCGTTTCTTCAATTGTCTTAAACGCCCGCTTTGCTATATCATCTGACGTAATATCGTGCGCGGCATGGGCAGTTAATTTTAATGAAAAGAGCATTTGATTCACAGAATCGTGTAAATCTCTTGCTAAGCGATTGCGTTCATTGATTCGAGCCGCTTCTTTCTCTTGATCAGTAAGATAAATACGTTTAATCGCTGAACCTATTTGAAATGCGACTGATTCAAGCAATTCTAAATCTTCCTCACTATATTCAGAAGTATGAGGTGTCGCCACATTTAATAAGCCATACTGTTCATCACCTGAACGTAGTGGCACCGTTGCGTGATGCGTAATATCGTCTGTTGCTTCTCGATATGCTTGAGCAGCTTTATTAATTCTTGAGCAGTTTATAATATTGGATGCTTTCGTCAATCTTTGGTTATGGTATGCTTTGACACACCAACATGAGCCTTCCCTCATATATTGACAATTATTAGCTTGTAAAGCACCTGGAAGATAAACATCTGCCACTAACTCATGTTCTCCTTCATCATTGATAAAGAAGATCCATCCTGTAGTGAAATTACTGCCTTGTATCAAATATTTTAACGCACCATTCATCATACTATAGAGCTCTGTTTCTTCATTAAGATATTCCGCTATTTCTTTTAATAACGCTAAACGAGTTGGCTTTTCCATCTTATTCGCTCCAATTAAATTCATATTAGCATTATATCATTATACAGTTTGTTTTTATTTTTTAAAATTATTAAAATAAACGTTGCGTGTTGGGGAAGCATTTTCAAAAAATAAATAATTAGCAAGAATTTCAAAAAGAGAGCTATCATTCAAAACGCTCAATGCAACGAAGATATGATATGATAAATGCGTACTTAATAGGAGGATTCTATGAAATTTAAAATACCTGAAACTTATAACGATTTCACTTTAAGAGAAATCTTTCAAACGTTGAAATTACCAAAAAAAGACTTACATCAACTTAATATGTCTAAAGATATTACGATTAATGACGAGCCCGCTAAATTAATGTCTAAAGTCTCTACTGGAGATAGTGTTTACATCCCTACGCCTGAAGAGAAAAGTAATTACGTACCAAGTTATCGATATGCGCAAATTAGTTATGAGGATGATGATTTAGCGATTGTAATGAAGCCTAAAGGTGTCAAAACGCATCCAAATGATTTAAAAGAGAGCAATACGTTGATGAATCACGTGATTTACACAATTGATAGTGACTACGTTGAGCCAATTCATCGATTAGACCAAGAAACAGTTGGTTTACTGATTGTGGCTAAAAATCCATTAATGAAGAAGATTCTTGACCGTATGTTGGAAGATAATGAAATTACACGTATCTATAAAGCGAATGTAAAAGCGTTACTACCGCTTAAGCCTCAAACGATTGATATGCCGATTGGTAAAGATAAATTCCATCCGAATAAGCGTCGTATTTCAAATACTGGCCAACGCGCTATTACGCATATCCTATCTTCTGAAATGATTAAAGAAGGCGTGTGTCAATTAGATATTAAACTTGATACTGGACGTACACACCAAATTCGTGTGCATCTTGCTGAGATTGGCCACCCTGTTATTGGGGATCCACTTTATGGAGATTCAACATTAAGACAGTTGGAACTTAACAGTTATCAAATAGAGTTTAAACACCCACTCACTCAAGAACTCATTTCTGTAAATTTAGACGATAAATAGAAAATGCAAAAAAGGAGTACCGTTAAGAATAACGGCACTCCTTAATTTGTGTTGAATTAATATGGAATTAGTGTGGATCTACCATATCCTCAGGTTTAATCCATTCTTCAAATTGTTCTTCAGTAACATATCCAGAATCAATTGCTGATTCTTTTAATGTTAAGCCTTCTTTATGTGCTTTTTTAGCAATTTGAGCTGCTTTTTCATAACCGATGTGTGGGTTTAAAGCAGTAACAAGCATTAATGATTGATTTAAGTAATTATCAATATTTTCTTCAATTGGTTCAATACCTACTGCACAATTATCATTAAATGTTTGCATACCGTCAGCTAATAAGTAAATAGATTGTAATGTATTATGCAGAATAACTGGTTTAAATACATTTAATTCAAAGTTACCTTGTGAGCTAGCAAAGCCAACTACACTATCGTTACCCATTACTTGTACGGCAACCATTGTTAACATTTCACATTGTGTTGGGTTTACTTTACCAGGCATGATTGATGAACCTGGTTCATTTTCAGGGATAGAGATTTCAGCAAGTCCTGCTCTAGGTCCTGAAGCTAACCATCTTACATCGTTAGCAATCTTCATTAAGTCAGCCGCTAAAGCTTTTAATGTACCATGTAATTGCACCACTTCATCATGAGATGTTAAAGCGTGGAATTTATTCTCAGATGATACAAAGTCATAACCAGTATTCTCAGAGATAAATTTCGCTACTTTATCGCCAAATTCAGGATGCGCGTTAATTCCTGTACCTACCGCTGTACCACCGATTGCTAAGCTTAGAATATGTTTTTTAGATTCTGATAATAATTCCTCACATTTATCTAACATATAGCGCCAACCACTGATTTCTTGGCCTAATCTAATTGGTGTCGCATCTTGTAAATGTGTACGTCCAATTTTAATAATAGATTGGAATTTGTCTTCTTTTTCTTTAAAAGTATCGCGTAAATGTTTTAAAGCAGGTTCTAATTTAGTTTCTACTTCATGATATAACGCAACGTGCATTGCTGTTGGGAATGTATCATTAGAACTTTGTGACTTATTAACATCATCATTTGGATGAATTGATTCATCACTACCATGTTCTTTTAAATATTCATTAGCCACATAACTTACTACTTCGTTTACATTCATGTTACTTTGTGTACCGCTTCCTGTTTGCCATACTACTAATGGGAAATGCTCATCTAATTCACCTTTTAAGATTAAATCACATGCGTGAACGATTGCATCTTTTTTGATGTCGCTTAATTTACCTAGCTCATGGTTAGCTAGCGCTGCGCCCCTTTTCAATTGAGCAAAACCATATACCACTTCAATTGGCATACGCTCTTTACCTACTGGGAAATTACGTTTACTTCTTTCAGTTTGAGCGCCCCAATATTTATCTGCTGGTACTTCAATTTCTCCAAAAGTATCATGTTCAATTCTTACTGACATTTGATGATCTCCCCTTATATGCTTATTTGACTTAAGTATAGCATTAAATAAATTCAATGAGCAATGAACAACTAAAACGGTTTCATAATGAAAAAAGAGCGCGACAGAAATTAAATTAATTTCGTTGTCCCGCTCCCATGAACTTTATTAAATTATTCAAATTTAATCTTTACAGCTTGTACTACTGCTATAGCGCTTAAAATATAAAATATAACGCTTAATACTAATGTAACCGGGCTTAACGTAATTAATACTCCTAAAAAGCCTGTTAAGCTTTGATAAAAATCATTTAATGTATACATTAGAATTGCAGTGACAAGTATACAACATATTACACTTATGATTACGCCTGTCTGATTACTTTTAATAAAAGGTTTTGCAGTTACATCATCAACTAATCCTTCAGATAAATTTAATTGTAATTGCACAATTTTAAATAAAATAGGCATATATAATGCTCCTAAAGCAATTGGAAATCCTTTTATGGATAATAGACTCACGATAATCGTTGCAATCGTTATGTGTAGCCAATATTTATGCAACATCGATATTGCTCCTAATCTTTTTATTAATTTATATTTTATCATAGATAATATGTTGCTTCTGTGCAAATTAAAAAAGCGAGTCAGAAATCACTTTTAATTAAAATGACTTCATTGACCCGCTTCAACTTACTTTACTTTATTTATAATGTACTTTTAGAGAGATGCTTGTTTATAACTTAAGCTTAATCTAAATCAGAGCGAACATCTGAATCATGAGATTGACTAAGTTTCTCTTCATCATTTTTCTCAGAAATTTGCTCCATTTCTTTACCAAGTTCTTTTAAATCATCTAAATCTTGAACCATTGCATTCTCTTCTTCATGATAATTTAATTCTGTTTCTTTTTTATCAGACATCATTTAAACCTCACTTATAGATTTATGCAAAATGAGCAGTAAAGTATTCTTTAACGTCTTCAGGTAAACCTTCTGCAGCAGCTCTATCTAATACTACTGTTACCATACGGTGTACTTTCAAGTCTGCTGGTTCGAAGCTTGATTTACCATTTTCTTCATATAATTTTTTAACAAACTCGCGTTTATGTCCGCCAGTGATAACTAATACTACTTCACGTGCTTTCATTAAGCCTTGTCTTACATTTACATTTAAGCTACCTTTTTCATCAATAGAAGTAACTTGTAAAATAAGTTTGCCTTTGTTTTCTTTAGTTTTAATTTTGTCGTCGATAAGAGATGTTGCATCATCATCTAAATTAATAGGATAAATTTGACTAGATGGAACACCTAAAGCTTCGTAATAAGAACGGTTTTCATCATAATCTAAAATGTTGATTTGACTAAAATCTACTGGATTACGATCTACATCTTTTTTTAATTCATCTAATACTGGTGCAGTTTCTCTATCTAAATGTAGCCCTGCAATAGTTGTAGGATTGTTGTTAAATTGCTTTCTAATGATGTCCGCTGTGAATTGTGCTACTTGGTCAACATCATTAAATACTTTAAAGTTCATTGCCATTGTTATTACACTCCTCTTGAATCTCATTTGTCTTAAAATAACGGTATTATATAATGAAATACCCTTATGACAAGTGAATCAAACTAATTTAAAATGTTATAATAATTCACTAATAAATATAACATTTTTTATTGTATAAATGCATTTAAATATGAATGGGTTTATCGTTTTAATTTTTAATTATGATAAGCCTGGGAAGTTCTGTTGGCGTAGCGCTTCATAAATTAATAAAGCTGCAGTATTAGACAAGTTTAATGAACGAATATTTTCACTCATTGGAATTCTTAACGCTGTATCTGCATATTTTTCTTTAACCCAGTCAGGTAAGCCTGTTGTTTCTCTTCCGAAAATAAAGAATAAATCAGTATCAGGTTTATTAAAATTAAAATTGCTATAGGTTTGTTTACCAAATTTTGTTAAAAGGTAGTATTCACCTTCAGTCGCTTCAAAGAAGTCTTCGATACTTTCATGATACGTGATATTTACATGTTCCCAATAATCTAATCCAGCACGTTTTAACATTTTATCATCTGTACTAAAGCCTAAAGGTTTAATTAAATGTAGATTTGTATTTGTACCCGCACAAGTACGTGCTATATTTCCTGTATTTGCAGGTATTTCAGGTTGAAATAATACGATATGATTTGTCATTTATTGTTTCCTCATTTCTAGTCCTTTTAACATTTCAACTTGAACCTCTTCTAGTTCATCATCGTAATGTTCTTGTATAAATTCACGAGCCGCTTCACCAAGAATTTGTCCAATTGCCCAATAAGCGGTTCCTCTAATCATAGGTCTTGGATCGTTCATAGCAACTTCTTTTAATTCTGGTATAGCAGTTTCTTCACCAAAGTGAGCCAAAGCTATTATAGCATTTCTTTGGATAGGTTTTTTTCCTCTCCAAGCGCCTGCTAGATGGCCATAAGTATTTTTAAATTCTTTATTACTCATTTGTAATAAAGGTACTAAACGCGGTTTTAATATTTCTGGTTCTAAAACGATATCGTCATGCGTAGTATTAATACCTCTATTTTTCGGACAAACTTGTTGGCACGTATCACAGCCATATAAACGGTTACCAATTTTATAGCGATACTCGTCTTGTAAATAACCTTTAGTTTGTGTAAGAAAGCTAATACATTTTTGCGCATTTAATTGGCCATTACCTACTAATGCACCAGTCGGACAACGGTCAACACAAATCGTGCAATCACCACAACTATCTAATATAGGATCATCAGGTTCAAATGGAATACTGACTAACATTTCTCCTAAATAGGTCCATGTACCTAAATCCGGATTGATAATAAATCCATTACGTCCAGCAAAGCCTAATCCAGCACGTTCCGCTACAGCTCTATCAGAAAGTACGCCCGTATCCACCATGCTTTTAATTTCTACATCCGGTACTTTAGATGTTATAAATTCGGCTAATTTATCTAATCGTTTCCTCATAATTGTATGATAATCTTGGCCCCATGAAGCACGCGCAAACATTCCTCTTCTGTCCCCTCTTACGCTTTTAGGAGCACCTTTTAATTTATTAGGGTAACCGACCGCAATAGCAATAATTGAACGCGCAGTTGGTAAACTTAATTTAGGTTCCGTTCGTAAAGCAATATCAGATTCTTCAAAGCCAGAAGCATAGCCTTTTGAATGATAATCCTCTAATTTTTGTTTTAGTTCATCAAATGGATCTGCAGTTGTAAAACCGATGCTATCAATTCCAATAGTATAAGCATAGTCAATAATTTCTTTTTTTAGCTGCTTATAATCCACTAAATCTTCCTCCTATAAAAAATATCCATAGGACATTGTAACACAAAGGGATATTTAAAGACGCAAGATTTATCTCATTAAAAAAGAGCCGAACAGAAATCATTAAGATTTCACTGTTCCGACTCAAATTTTTTGAATTATTTTTTAAAAGTACTGCCAATTTATAACACTCTAGCAAGAAAGTTTTGCGTTCTTTCATGTTTAGGGTTATTAAAGATTTGTTGAGGTGTGTCGCTTTCTACAACATAGCCATCTGCCATAAATATCACTTTATCACTTACGTCTTTAGCGAAGCCCATCTCATGCGTTACAACTACCATCGTCATACCTTCTTTAGCAAGTTCTTTCATTACCTTAAGAACTTCATAAACAACTTCTGGATCAAGCGCTGAGGTTGGTTCATCAAATAGTATTACGTCTGGGTGCATCGCTAATGCTCTTGCTATTGCTACCCTTTGTTTTTGTCCTCCAGATAATTGAGCAGGATAGACATCCGCTTTTTCTTCCAAACCGACTTTTTTAAGTAACGCTTTCCCTTCTTTTTTCAGATTTTCCAACTCATTCTTTTTAAGTAACTTAGGCGCAAGTATCACATTCTCTAATACGGTTTTATGAGGAAATAAATTGAAATTTTGAAAAACCATGCCCATTTTCTGACGTAACGTATCCAATTTTGTACTTTTTTGCGTCAATTCATTTCCTTCAAAAATCACTTTCCCATTAGATGGTGTTTCCAGTAAATTCATACATCTTAATAACGTACTTTTACCGCTTCCTGAAGGGCCTATAATGGCTACAACTTCACCTTTATTTATTTCTAAATTAATGTCTTTTAATACTTCATTTTTTCCAAAAGATTTATTTAAATTTTGAACTTTAATCACTGGCTTTCATTCTCCCTTCAATTAAACTCATTATTCTTGATAAAGAGAAAGTTAATACAAAATACATGACTGCTGCGATAATTAACGGTGTAAATGGATCGAATGAAATACCTTGAACAACTTGAGCGTTAAACATAATTTCACTTACACCAATAGTTGAAACAATTGAAGATTCCTTAATTAACGTTACAAACTCATTACCTAGCGCAGGTAAAACATTTTTCACCGCTTGTGGTAAAACAATATGGAACATCGTTTTAGAATAATTCAATCCTAAACATTGGGCTGCTTCAGTTTGCCCTTTATCTACAGCATTAATACCAGCTCTGAAAATTTCAGCAATATAGGCTGACGAATTAATAACTAACGCGATTGTCCCACAAATTAACGCTGAAACATCTAACCCTAATACAGCTGTAGTTCCAAAGAAGACTAAGAATACTTGAACAAGCATTGGTGTACCTCTAAGGAATTCAATATATATAGACGCTATCCATGACAATAATTTAAATTTACTTAATTTAGCTAAAGCTATTAGAGCGCCAATAATTGCCCCAAAGATAACCCCAATAAATGAAATTAAAATTGTATTTTTTAATCCTTTAATAAAGAAAGCACCATATTTACTAAAGAAATTACCATCATCTTGCATCTCTTTTGCTGCTTTATCCATATACTGATCAATCAACTTTTTATCTTTAACTTCTTTAATTGTCTTATTGATATGTTCTAATAAAAGCGGTGAATTTTTAGGAACTGCAATCACTGTTTCCTTTTTAGCTTCATTAAAATCAGCATTATCAATTATTAAATCCTTATTTTGTTTTGCATAAGCTTCAGCTACTGGTTTTTCAATAACTAAACCTTCCACCTTTTTACTTTTCAAAGCTAAAATAGCATCTGGTAAACGATTTAATGAACTTAAATCAACATTGGCGATTTCTTGTTGTGCTATCTTTTCTTGTTCCGTACCTTTTTGCGCTGCCACCTTTTTATTAGAAAAATCTTTTAACGAATGGTATGTATCTTTTTCACTTTTTCTAATTAATACAACATTACTTGATTCCATATAAGAATCAGAGAAGTCTACTTCTTTTTTTCTTTCAGGCGTTGATGTCATACCAGAAATAATAATGTCTATTTTTCCAGTTTTTAAAGCACCTAATAAACTGTCAAATTGCATATTCACAATTTTTAATTTTAGATGATTATCGTCAGCTATTTTTTTAGCTAACTCAATATCAATACCTGCATAAACACTTTTTCCGTTGACTGTTTTTTCAAATTCTAGTGGTGCATAATCAGCTGATAAACCCACTTTCAATTCTCCACTTTGCTTAATTTTTTCCCACTTCGCATCTTCATTAGCGTGAGCCATTGGTTCTATGTATATAAAGGTCATACTAATTAAGATTGCTATGATCATTAACTTTGATAGATATTTCATAGGCAACCTCCTTTTTGATGTAAATTATTATACATATTAATGTATTATTATGCAATAACTTTTTTCAAAAAAAATAAAGCACTTATCTCTTTAAACTGAGATAAGCGCTTTACTGATATAATTATTGTTTAGGAATTTCAAAACGATATATACTATCTGTATAAGATGGTATAAGTCTTTTGCATATTTCATGTATAATGAATGCACTTACAAAAGGAATAATGAGATATCCAAAGATTAATAGGATAATATTCATTGTAACGTTACCAGGCATACGGTTTAACGCATTTATTGGTCCCACTAGTCCAGTATAGCCAAATCCTGCTGATAATGGCGTACCTTTGATACCAATTACGTATGTAAGGATTCCCGCAATAATTCCATTTAAAGCTAGAGGAACAGCAATGATGAGATGTTTCAAGTAAACAGGAATCATCATTTTAGCAGCACCAATAAACAGTACAACATTTACCCCTAGTGAATTGACACGTAATGATCCAAAGAAGAATGTCACACAAGCTGCTACAATACCCATATTAGCTGCCCCACTGCCTAAACCTGAAAGTCCAATTGCAGTCGCGATAGCAACTAGAGATATTGGTGTAACCATTAATAATGAATACGTAACACTAATTAATATCGCCATTACCAATGGATTTAATTCAGTAAATGAATTAATCATATGACCAATTGCCTTAGTAATAGTTTGTACATAAGGTAATGTTAATAATCCTATTAAACCACTCACTACTGGAATTAATACAGGTAATATAATCATTTCTAATGAACCTAATTTACCTTGTAAAAGTAAATAAAATGCACATGCAATGATAACAACGATAATCGTATTAATAATATCGCCAATACCTTTTAACGCAATGCCATTCGCACTAAATTGTATTGCACCTGAACCTAACATCGCTGATACACCAACCATACTTGCGCCAGCCCCACTGAAACGAAATTGATGTGCAGCTAAAATACCAATAATAAATGCCATAAACGACTGAATCACAGTCACAATTTGAAATATCACTTCTAATGTAGGATGACCATCTTTAAAAAACTTTAAAAATTCCCCCAACAGAGCATTAGGTAATAATGCTATAACTACCCCTGCTCCAACCGCATTCAAAATATTGCTAAAAAAATATTTCATAGTCAAACGTTGTTTATTCATAGTAGCCTCCGTTTCCAAACATTAGCTTTATATTAGTACATTATTCGTCTATAAACAATATAAATTAAAGACTTTTAAATAAAATGAAATTATTTCTAAAAGATTAATGATATTTTATATGATTTTAAGATCTCTATGGATAGTCTCTAAAAGCATAAAAAAAGAGTGAAAACGCTGATTTAACAACATTTGCACTCTATAATTACATACCGGCGGTCGGGGTCGAACCGACACTCCAATGAAGGAACGGGATTTTGAGTCCCGCGCGTCTGCCAATTCCGCCACGCCGGCACAATTTAGATAAATAAAAAACTTCCATTTGGAAGCAATATATGGAGCGGAAGATAGGATTTGCACCTATATCTCGTTCCGGGAAGGAACGTATTCTGAAAGTTGAAATACTCCCGCGCTATATTAAATTATGGAGCGGAAGATAGGACTTGCACCTATATCTCATTCCGGGAAGGAATGTATTCTAAGAGTTGAAATACTCCCGCAGTATATTAAATGGAGCGGAAGATAGGACTTGCACCTATATCTCGTTCCGGGAAGGAACGTATTCTAAGAGTTGAAATACTCCCGCATTGTATTAAATGATGGAGCGGAAGATAGGACTTACACCTATACCTCATTCCGGGAAGGAATGTGTTCTAAAAGTTGAACTACTCCCGCATAGTAAGTTGGAGGCGGCAACCGGATTTGAACCGGTGATAAAGGTTTTGCAGACCTCTGCCTTACCACTTGGCTATGCCGCCAATAATAAACTGGGCTAGCTGGATTCGAACCAGCGCGTGACGGAGTCAAAGTCCGTTGCCTTACCGCTTGGCTATAGCCCATTAATATTATAAGGGCGGTTGAAGGGAATCGAACCCTCGAGTGTCGGAACCACAATCCGATGCGTTAACCACTTCGCCACAACCGCCATGGCAGGGACAGTAGGAATCGAACCCACATCAAAGGTTTTGGAGACCTCTATTCTACCGTTGAACTATGTCCCTATTAAATAAATAGATGGTGGAGGGGGGCAGATTCGAACTGCCGAACCCGAAGGAGCGGATTTACAGTCCGCCGCGTTTAGCCACTTCGCTACCCCTCCGTGAGATGGTGCCGGCCAGAGGACTTGAACCCCCAACCTACTGATTACAAGTCAGTTGCTCTACCAATTGAGCTAGACCGGCAATCTGAAATGGTTCAGGACAGAGTCGAACTGCCGACACATGGAGCTTCAATCCATTGCTCTACCAACTGAGCTACTGAACCATAATTAGTAATGGCGGTCTCGACGGGAATCGAACCCGCGATCTCCTGCGTGACAGGCAGGCGTGTTAACCGCTACACTACGAGACCAAACTTAATTGCGGGAGGCGGATTTGAACCACCGACCTTCGGGTTATGAGCCCGACGAGCTACCGAACTGCTCCATCCCGCGATAATGAAAAATAAATGGCGGAGGAAGAGGGATTCGAACCCCCGCGGCCCGTTAAGGCCCTGTCGGTTTTCAAGACCGATCCCTTCAGCCGGACTTGGGTATTCCTCCACATTTTATAGGTAATTTGCTATTAAATTATTAGATGGCGGTCTCGACGGGAATCGAACCCGCGATCTCCTGCGTGACAGGCAGGCGTGTTAACCGCTACACTACGAGACCAGAATACGGAGGAAGAGGGATTCGAACCCCCGCGAGCCGTTAAGCCCCTGTCGGTTTTCAAGACCGATCCCTTCAGCCGGACTTGGGTATTCCTCCAAAATTATATGGACCTTGCAGGACTCGAACCTGCGACCGAACGGTTATGAGCCGTTAGCTCTAACCAACTGAGCTAAAGGTCCAAATTATAATTCTACAACTATTAATTAGTGGCGGTGGAGGGGATCGAACCCCCGACCTCACGGGTATGAACCGTACGCTCTAGCCAGCTGAGCTACAC